>NZ_JBARZC010000652.1:0-12518 GCF_049649345.1 Henriciella sp.
ACCGCTCGCCGGCCGCCTCCGATTTCCTGCTGCGCCGGACAATAGCTGTGTGACCCGGAATCCCCGTCACAAAACTGGAACCTTTCTGTCGCGGAACTGAAACGAAACCGTCGCCGAACAGTCATTGAACGCTGATAGCCGCCTCTCTGTCTTAATGAGGGGTAAACTCAGATGAACTTCAAACTCGGCAAGCTGGCTGCGGTCAGCGCGATCAGCCTCGGTTTTGCGCATGTCGCAGCCGCAGACGTCCTGCAGGGAACGGTGACAGACGGCAGCGGAGAGGGAGCCCTTGAAGGCGCCCGCGTCACCATTGAAGGCCTCGACCGGTCGACGAATACAGGCCGCTTTGGCGACTATCGCTTCTCGGACATTCCGGCCGGCGAATACGCAGTCACCGTCTCCTATATCGGCGCCGATCCCGTCAGCGAGACCGTCATCATTTCCGGCACCGCTACGGCCGATTTCCGCCTTGGCGCAGACAGCCGCTACCTCGACAGCATCCTGGTGGTCGGCTCTGCCGCCGCGCAGGCCGGCGCGATCAACCAGCAGCGCGCCTCGAATGCGATCATCAACGTCATCGATTCAGACGGCCTCGGCAACTTCCCGGACACGACGGTGGCCGACTCGCTGGCCCGCGTGCCGGGCCTGTCCATCGAGACCGACCAGGGCGAAGGCCGCTATGTCTCGATCCGCGGGATCAACACAGACCTCATCGCCGCATCCATCAATGGCGTGCGCACCCCTTCCCCCGAAGACCGCCGCGGCGTTCTGCTCGACGGCGTGCCGTCAGACCTGCTGGACGGGATCGAAGTCCAGAAATCCCTGACGCCGGATGTCGACGCCGACTCTCTGGGCGGTGTGATCAATCTGAAAACCATCTCCGCTTTCGACCGCGACGGCCGCTTCATCCGCGCCAAGATCGAAGGCGCCTATAATGAGATCAATGAAGAGGTCTCGCCAAAGGCGACGCTCACCTATTCAGACACGTTCAATGACACGCTGGGTGTCGCCCTGTCGGTCAACTATCAGGATCTGCGCATCGAGGCGCACAATAATGAGATGGGCGAATGGGGCTTGGACGAGGACGTCTCGCCATTTTACTACCCGAATGATGATTTCGAAAACCGCTGGTACGGCCTGAACCGCGAACGCCTCGGCCTCGTCGCAAACTTTGACTGGCGGGTAAGCGAAAACACCGATCTCTACCTGCGCACGCTCCTGAACAATTACGAAGACGACGAAGTTCGCAACAAGCTCGAATTTCGCGATCTGGACGATGCCGAGGATGGCACCATAAACGAAACGAGCGCCGTCTTCGGACTGAACGAAATGGACGCCGAAGTGCGCGTGCGCCGAGAAGTGCGGACCATCCAGACGGTTGCACTGGGCGGTGAAACCCAATGGGGCGACTTGCAGACCGATTATGAAGTCTCCTACGCCTATGCCGAAGAGGATGACAGCGACAATCACGATGTGACATTCCGGTTTGAAGACATTCAGGATGCCTTCCCGGAAGATGTGACGTTCGACTATTCCAATCCGGAAACCCCGGTCTTCTCCGGCGGGGCGCTGATTGACGGCATCTATGATCCGGCGAACTACAATCTCGATTCTTTCGAGCGCGAGTTTGCGGTCAATGAAGACACTGAATGGGCCGCAAAGTTCAATGTCGCCAAGGACTCGCTCGTCGGCGACATGCCGGTCACGTGGAAAGCCGGTCTGAAATATCGCGACAGAGAGAAAATCCGCGATATCGACCTCCTCATCTACGAAGACGACTCGATCAATCTGGCTGACTTTGCCCGCAACAACTTCATCTCCGGCTGGCGTCTCGGCAATCCTCAGCCGACCTGGCCGGATCCGGGTCTCACCCGCCAGCTGCGCGGCACTTTCAGCCCGGACGATCTCGACGTTGAAGGCAGCTTCTTCGATTCCAATGGCGAAGACTACGAGATCAATGAGCAGATTCTCGCCGGCTACGGCATGGGGACGTTCGATATCGGCCAGTTGACGCTCGTCGCCGGTGTGCGCGTCGAGCAGTCCGATGTCGATCTTGAGGGCCGCGTCGTGCTCGAAGACGAGCTGACCGCCACCACCACACGCTTCAGCAATGACTACACAAATGTCCTGCCAAGCGTGAACGCCAAGTATGAGTTCACCGACAAGCTTATCGGCCGCGCCGCTTATTATGCCGCCGTTGTCCGCCCGGCCTTCGGTGAGATGGCCCCCTTCATCTTCATCAATGACGACCGCGATGAAGCCGAGATCGGCAATCCGGATCTTGATCCGCTCGAAGCTAACAATTTCGATCTCGGGATCGAATTCTATCCGACCAAGCTTTCGGTGATTTCGGCCGGCGTCTTCTACAAGGACATCTCCAACGCCATCTTCCCGGCGACCTTCGATACCGCCGATGTGCCCGGCAGTGTCGATCTCTCCGGCATTCCGGCAGAATTCCTGAACGGCGATGACACCGATGGCGGCGAGATCGAGGAGGTTTCGACCTTTATCAATGTCGGCTCCAGCGAGATCATGGGCATCGAGTTCAACTATGTCCAAAGCCTCGGCGATCTCACCCCCGCCCTGGACGGCTTCCTTCTGTCCGGCAATCTGACGATCACCGACAGTGAAGCAACGCTTCCGGATGGCCGCGATGTGCCTTTCCTCAAACAGTCGGACACGATCTGGAACGTCGCGATCGGCTATGACAAGGGGCCCTGGGATTTGCGCGTCTCGGCCAACTTCCGGGACGACTATCTCGACGAGCTGGTTGACCCGAATCTTGACCGGACCACCGACAACCGGACCCTCGTCGAGGCCTCTGCCAAATATTCGGTCAACGACCACATCCAGGTCTATCTCGAAGGCAAGAACCTCACTGATGAGCCGGAATATTATTATTTCGGCAGCGAGCGCCGCCTTTCGCAATACGACGAATTCGGCACCACCGTCGTGTTCGGCGCGCGCCTGACCTACTAAGTCCGGCTCAAACTTCCATTGCGCGGGCCGGTGCGATTATCGTATCCGGCCCGTAGTCTCTCTGACAGGATCACTCCCATGAAACACCTCGCCCTTGCCCTCGCCGCCGCTTCCGCCCTCACGCTGACAGCCTGTGAAACCGATGATGTCTGGGTCGATGACGGTATCGCAGCCATTCCGGTCGCCGCATCGTTCGAGACCGACCCGATGACGGGCATGGGCGACCGCGCCGACGATCCGGCCCTCTGGGTCAATCCGGACGACGTCTCCAAGAGCCTGATCCTCGGCACCAACAAGGAAGAAGGCCTGCACGTCTACGATCTCGATGGCGCCGAGACCCAGTTCCTTGATGTCGGCCGCCTGAACAATGTCGATGTCCGCGGCAATATTGCCGTTGCATCGAATGACGAATTCAACGCGATCTCATGGTTTGCGATGCCGCCCTCGACGCAGATCGTCTCGCACTGGTTCGACAGCCCGACCGGGAAGGACGAGCCGTACGGCATCTGCATGGGCAGGATGGGCGAGGATATTCTCGCCATCCCGACCTACAAGGATGGCTCCATCCAGATCTGGAAGACGTCGGGCACGTATGATGCGCCCTCTGCAGACCTCATCCGCAGAGTCCAGGTCGGCCAGTTCGGCCCGAAACAGCTGGAAGGCTGCGTTGTCGATGATGGCGCGGGCCTCGTCTTCATCGGCGAGGAAGAGCACGGCATCTGGAAGCTTGATCTTCGGGACCCGGACAGCCAGCCGGAAATCGTCGATACGATCGCAGCCGGCAATGGGCTCGTCGCGGATGTGGAAGGCCTCTCGCTTTGGGTCGGGGAAGACACGGACGGATATCTGGTCGCCTCTGCGCAGGCGGCAGACCGGTTCGTCGTCTACGACCGCGCCGCCCCGCATGCCCCGCGCGGCGTCTTTACCGTGACTGAGAGCGAGGATGGCAGCGTTGACGCCGTAAGCCACACAGACGGCCTGGACGTGTCGTCGGCTGCTCTGCCGGGCTTCCCGCGCGGCGTCCTCATCGTCCAGGACGACGCCAATCCGGACCCGGAAGTCGACCAGAACTTCAAGGTCGTCGACTGGGCCACGATTGAAGCGGCACTGGGTTCTCAAGCCGAATAACCGCGCCTGAACCATATGTATCGAAACGCCGGGACCGCATCGCCGGATGCTGTGCATGTCCAGCTATGTGGGTCGGCTATCGTCTCTCCATCCTGACGCTCTCGGCCTGGGATCGGCGCATGGCTCGCCCGTTCTTGGCCCGTTTTTGCCTGCATTCCGCACGCAGCCCATCCACATGGCACGAAATGTGATTTATTAAACTTCTCGTTGGGCGGAAATTGAGACGCAGATCAGATGGAAAATGCCGAGGGGAAATCGAGAGAGGGCGCGCCGACTGAAAGCGTGATTTCGCTGTTCGACAAGGTCGCTCAGGAATTCTCAAGTGCCCCTGCGATTGAGGATTCGCTTGGCTGTTTGAGCTATAGCGAGCTTCGTCAACTCAGCGGAAAACTGGCAGCCGAGCTTGCCGCGCGAGGCCTCAAACGCGGTGATCATTGCGCATTGCTCGTTCAGCGCGGCCGCTATTCGATTGCCCTTTACCTTGCCATTCTCAAGCTTGGCGCCGTCTATGTGCCGCTCGACCCGACCTATCCGCGCAGCCATCTCGACTTTGCCCTGTCTGACTGTAGCCCTCGGCTGATTATCGCAGATCCCGACGCCTTCCCGCCCGGCGATGCGCCAATCTCCGGCGCGGTCAGCCTGTGCGAAATCGTGTCAGGTGCAGAGCAACGGCGCGCCGCGCGGACCCGGAATGTGTCCCACGATGCACCAGCCTATGTCATGTACACGTCCGGCTCGACCGGTCGGCCCAAAGGCGTCATCGTCCCTCATCGCGGCATCGTGCGCTTGGTGCGCGGCCAGGATTTCATCGATTTCAGCCCGCAGCTTCGCAATCTGCAACTCTCGCCGCTGGCCTTCGACGGCAGCACTGTGGAGATCTGGAGCGCCCTGCTGAACGGGGGATGCCTCTGCATCGTCGATAATCCGCGCCCGGCCCTCAACGAAATTGCCGACGCGATCGAACGGATGGGCGCGAACTATGCCTCTTTCACAACCGGCTTGTTCCACGCCCTGATCGATTACAGTATTTCGGCCTTCGAGGGGCTGACACAGGTCATGGTTGGCGGTGATGTGATGTCGCCAACACATGCCACGCGTCTTGTCGAAGCCTACCCCGATCTTCTTGTCATAAATGCCTATGGGCCAACGGAAAACACGGTTTGCACCACCTGCTACCGGCTTCCCGACACGCGCGAGGACATCAATCCGGCAGAACCGCTTCCGATTGGGCAACCGATCAATTTCACGACCGTGCAGATTGTCGATCAGGACCTGAACCCCGTGCCTGACGGAAAGCCCGGCGAACTGGTGACCGGCGGGGATGGCGTAGCGCTCGGCTACCTCAACCGGCCGGATCTTACCGCAGAAAAATTCATAGAGGATGAGGCCCGTCCCGGCCGCCTGCTCTATCGGACGGGCGACCTTGCCCGGCGCAGGCCCGATGGCACGTTCGAGTTCATCGGGCGCAATGATCGCCAGATCAAGATATCGGGCAAGCGCGTCGAGCTTGACGAGATCGAACACATCATCCGGTCTCTTCCCGGCGTTGGCGATGCGATGGTGGCCGTCCACGACCGGGGCGACGCCAAGCGCATTGCGGCCTTCGTCACGGCGAAAGCAGGCATTGGCGCCGGCTTTGTCGAGCGCCTGAATGACGCCATAAGACAAGCGCTGCCAGAGCACATGATCCCGTCGGACCTCAAGGCCCTGCCGGTCTTTCCCCTCACGCCGGCCGGCAAGCTTGATCGCAAGGCCCTGATGGACCGTCTGAACGATAACGGCCAGCAGCTCATCAGGATGTCGGAATCCGACGATCTTGCGACGTCACTCGAAGCCATATTTGCCGCCTTCATCGGCACCAGCCCCGTCGACCGCCAAACCAGCTTTTTCGACCTCGGCCTGCGGTCGATGGAGCTGATGAAGATCCATGCGATTATCGATCGCGATATTGCCTCCGGCCTTCCGCTGACCACCCTGTTCGAGCACACCACACTTCAATCGCTCCAGGCTCACGTGGAGGGCCGCGCCAACGACCCGGAAAGCGCACCGCGCCTGACCGCCCGGCGCCGTACGCCAGACAGCAATGCGCCCATCGCAATCATCGGGATGGCCGGGCGCTTTCCGAAAGCCGATTCCCCCGCCGAGCTCTGGCAGAATATTCTCGCCAAGCGGGACTGTGTCACCCACTTCAGCGACGAGGAGCTGGAAGACACGTTCGAAGAGGCTATTCACCGCGATCCGGCTTATGTGAAAGCTCGGCCGATCCTGGACAATCCTGACCATTTCGACGCCGGCTTTTTTGGCATGCTGGCGCGCGAAGCCCAGCTGACAGATCCGCAACAGCGCCTGTTTCTCGAAATCGCCTGGGAGGCGTTCGAAGATGCAGGCTATGATCCGCTGCGCCTCGACGTGCGGGTTGGCGTCTATGCCGGGACCTCGATGAACACCTATTTCCTGAAGCACATTCTGCGCGACAGGAGCGTCATCGACGAACTGACCAGTCAGTTCCAGATTGGCGAATATCAGACCCTGATGGGCGCAGCTGATTTTGTTGCGACGCGCACAGCCTACAAGCTCAATCTCAAGGGCCCTGCCCTCTCTCTCCAGACGGCCTGCTCGACCTCGCTCACGGCGATCGGCGAAGCGGTTCAGAGCCTGCAGACCGGCCGGTGCGACATGGCGCTCGCCGGCGGATCCTCCATCACCTTTCCGCAGAAGCGCGGCTATTTCTATGAAGAAGGCGGCATGGGCTCGTCTGACGGCGTTTGCCGGCCCTTCGACAGCGAGGCCACCGGAACGGTCTTTGGGTGCGGCGCCGGGGTCGTTCTGCTCAAACGCCTCGATGATGCCATCGCGGATGGGGATCCGGTCTATGCGGTTATCCGCGGGGTCGGCATCAATAATGATGGCTCAGACAAGGTCGGCTTCACGGCCCCGAGCGTCGAGGGCCAGGCCCGCGCCATCATGGATGCCTATGAAAGCAGCGGTATCGACCCGGCGACAGTCGGCTATATCGAGGCGCATGGCACAGCGACGCCGCTCGGGGATCCGATCGAATTTGCCGGGCTGATGAAGGCATTCGCCGCCGATCCATCCTTGCAGCATTGCGCGCTCGGCTCCGTCAAAGCGAATGTCGGCCACCTTGATGCGGCCGCCGGGGTGACCGGCCTGATGTCAGCGGCGCTCGCCCTGAAAAACCGCACGCTGCCACCGCTAAATCATTTTACCGCGCCCAATCGCGCGGTCGACCCGGATCCGACGCCCTTCTACTTCAATACCGAAGCGCGCGCCTGGGAGGCCGCAGAGACGCCGCGGCGCGCCGGGGTCAGCTCCTTCGGGGTTGGTGGCACCAATGTTCATGTCGCTCTTGAAGAAGCGCCCGAACGCCCGGTTGCGGACCAGCAAGACAGCGCCCGCCCGGTCATCCTGCCGATTTCCGCGCGGTCAGATGCGGCCCTTGCACGGATGAAGGCCCGGCTTGCCGATTACCTCGCCAAAAGTCCGGGCATACGGTTGAGCGATGTCGGCCATACGCTTCAGAGCGGCCGGCGTCCCTTCGACAGGCGCACCTTCATCGTCGCAAATACGCCAGATGAAGCGATGCCCCTGCTTGCCAAGCCAAGCTCGACGGCCAGCAGCCCGGCTGCAAAGCCGCCCATCGTCTTCATGTTCCCCGGCCAGGGCGCGCAATATCCGGGTATGGGCCGCGATCTTTATGCGGCAGAGCCTGTCTACCGCGACTGGATCGACCGCGGCGCCGAGCTGCTCAAAACGGAGCTGGACCTCGATATCCGGGACATGCTCCTGATCGACAATTCGCACGATGAGGTCGACTGTCCCATTCGGTCCACCATCTACGCCCAGCCAGCACTATTCCTGACGCAGTTTGCCCTGGCGAAACTCTGGATGTCGCGCGGCATCTCCCCAAACGCCATGGTCGGCCACAGTGTCGGCGAACTCGTGGCCGCAGCCCTTGCCGAAGCCATTTCGTTTGAAGACGGGCTGAAACTCATCGCGCGGCGCGGCGCCCTGATGCAGGCGGCCGAACCGGGCTCGATGCTGGCTGTACGCGCTGGCGAAGATGCCGTCCGCGCTCTGCTGACGCCAGATGTTGATCTCGCCGCCATCAATGCCGCCGAGCTTTGCGTGGTCGCCGGCCCCGACGCCGCCATCGATGCGTTCCAGGGCATTCTCGATCAAAAGGACATCGGGCACCGCAAGCTGCACACGTCCCACGCCTTCCACTCATCCATGATGGATGGTGTCGTCGCCGATCTTGCGAAAGTGGCCGGAGAGATAGACTTCGCCGCGCCGCAAATCCCCTATGTCTCCTCTGTTACAGGCCAGTGGGCCGACCCGGAAGAGCCGGTAAGCGGCGCGTACTGGGCCGCCCATTGCCGCGAAACCGTCCGTTTCCGCGACGCGCTGGCGACCCTCGTAGACGGCATGAAACCCGTCTTGCTCGAAGTCGGTCCGGGCCGCGCGCTCAGCACCTTCGCCAGACAGGGGCTTGAGAAAGACGCCGCAGAAGCCGTCGTCCAGTCAATGCCGGACTTCGCCAATCGCGACACCGAAGTCAGGACCTTTTTCGAAGCAGCGGGCAAGCTGTGGACGTGCGGCGCGCTCACCGATTGGGACGGCTTTGGCGCGGCCGGCGGCCAGCGAATATCACTGCCGCCCTATTCCTTCGAACCGGAAAGCCACTGGATCGAGGCTCCGGCCCCTGCCGGGCGCATGGCGGTCCAAATCCCTCAGGCTGAGCTCACGATCTCGAGCGACCCGAAAGAAGAGCTTGCGCAACCGGCCAGTCTGGACCGGTCAACCTATGCCCGGTCCGAGCTTGTAAATATCCTCGCCGGCCTGTCGGGGGACGAACCCGACCTGTCTGATCCGGCCACGACATTCTGGGACCTTGGCTACGACTCGCTTCTCATGGGGCAGGTCGCGCAGAAGGTCCGCCGCACCTTCCAGATCAATATCACCTTCCGCCAGATCATGTCCGATTATCCGGAAGTCTCCTCGCTGATCGCTTTCATAGAAGCCGAGATGCCGGACTCCGCCCTGCCAGTTCGCACCGCTGAGGTGTCCGCGCCTGCGCAAACTGCCGCCCCGGTCGTGCCCGCCGCAAGCGTCGAAGCGCCAGCTCGGGCAGACCTCGGCAGCGGCGACGTCCAGGCGATATTCCGCGACCAGCTCGCCGCAATGCAGGCTGTCATCGACAAGCAACTCGCCATTCTGAATGCCGCGTCGATTTCAACAGACACTGCCGGACAGGCCGAAACGCCGGCCACACCTGCCCCGACAGAGACCGTGCCCGCCGCAGCCCAGACCCATGCTGCCCCTGATAGAGCGCCCCTGACAGAGCCGCAGAGGGAGCTGTGGCTTGTGGCCCAATTGGGCGACGAGGCCTCCCTCACCTTCAACGAGTCTTTTACGCTCGACCTCTTCGGTCCGCTCAACCGGCCGGCCGCCGAGCATGCCCTCGAAGCGCTCATTGCCCGCCACGACGCCCTGCGCGCACATTTCTCGGTGACCGGCGAGGACATGATTGTCGACCCGGCGACCCAGATCCCCATCGAGCCTGTCGACCTTACCGGCCGGCAGGATGCGGAAGCTGATCTGAAAGCTCTGGCGCAGTCGGAGATGAACACCTCGTTCGACCTCACGCGGGCCCCGCTTGCGCGCATCAAGCTCGTGCAGCTTGGGCCGGAGCGTCACGCGGTCGTCTTCTCGGCGCACCACATGATCTGCGACGGCTGGTCGATGAATACGCTGCTCCGTGAGTTTGAAGAATTCTACGCGGCCGAGGTCGAAGGACGCGCGCCAGAGCTTGCTCCAGCGCTCAGCTATCTTGGCTATGCGCGCGGTCTTGCCAATGCGGGCGCCGATGAAGAGGCCCGCTCTTTCTGGACCAGCCTCTATCAGACGCCTGCCCCGACGCTGGAACTGCCTGGTGACAGGCCGAGGCCGGATGTCCGGTCATTCGCCGGCGCAACCGCGACCCGCCGGATCGATAGCGCGCTGCTAAGCCGGCTGAAGAAGATGGCCGCCGCCCAGAACTGCTCGCTTTTTTCTGCCCTGTTCGGCGGCGCGCAAGTCCTGTTCGGCAAGCTTGCCGGCGAGAATGATGTGGTGATCGGTACACCGATGGCGGGCCAGTCGCTTGTCGAGGATGGCGCGCTTGTCGGCCATTGCGTCAACTTCCTGCCCCAGCGCGTGCCTTTCACCGGCGCCTCCAGCTTCGCCGATCACATGCAGGCGGTTCGCGAACAGCTGTTCAAGGCGAGCGATTATCAAAGCTATACATTCGGCTCGCTTCTGAGGGATCTCGATATCAAAAGGTCCCTGAACCGGATGCCGCTCACAACGCTCCAGTTCAATTATGAGCGTGTCGATGGCGCGTTTGAGATCGACGGCGTGAAAAGCCGATTTTCCCCCAATCCGAAAGCCTTCATCAATTTCGACATCTTCATGAATGTCGCCGAGTCTGCCGATGAGCTGCGAATTGATGCGATCTATTCAACGGCGCTGTTCGATGAAGCGACGATCAATCGCTGGCTTGCCCACTACGAACACCTTCTCGACGCCATTGCGACGTCGCCGCAGCAGCCGATCGACGATATCGCATTGCTCACCGAGGAGGAGGTCAGGTATCTGCGCGATGACCTCAACCGCACGCAGATCGACTATGATCTGTCACAATCGACACCGTTGAGGATTGCACAGCAGGCGAGCAAAACACCGACGGCTGCCGCCGTTGCCGATGATCAGACGCGCCTGTCCTATGGCGATCTCGACGCGCGCTCTTCAAATATCGCCCATCGCCTTTTGCAGGCAGGTGTCAAACGTAATAGCCGCCTGGCGATCGCCATGGACCGGCGCGCCAGCACCGTGGCCGCGATGCTCGGCGTCTGGAAAGCCGGCTGCGCCTATGTCCCAATCGATACCAACATGCCGGAAGCCCGGATCAGGCTCATCCTTGAGAACGCCGATATTACCGGTGTCATCACAGACAAGGAGAGCGCCAAGACCGTCAAGGATAGCGGGCATCGCCTGCTGATCGTTGGAGACCTTATGGAGGCGCCGGCAGAAACGTCCGCCGCCTTGCCCGAAGTGGGCGAAAACGACACCGCTTATGTCATGTTCACCTCCGGCTCGACCGGGGTTCCGAAGGGCGTTGAAATCCCTCATGCGGCGCTCACCAATCTCTTGCTATCGATGGCAGAGACGACCGGCTTTGCGGCGCGCGACAAGCTGATAGCTGTCACGACATTCTCGTTCGATATCTCCGTCCTCGAACTGTTCATGCCGCTTGTGGCAGGCGGAGAGGTCTTCATTTCCAGCCAGGCGGATGTGCGGTCCGGCAGCGGGCTCATTGACCAGATCCGGGAGGAGAAACCGAAATTCCTGCAGGCGACGCCCTCTCTCTGGCGGCTGCTGCTGGAGGCCGGATTTGAAGAGGGCGCGGACATGCGTCTTCTTGCCGGCGGAGAGGCCCTGCCCCGCGACCTGGCAGACCAGCTCCTGGCGACAGGGGCTGAGGTCTGGAACGTTTACGGACCGACGGAAACCACGATCTGGTCGTCTGCCGCGCGCGTCACGGATGGGCCCATCGTGATCGGCGCGCCGCTCGCAAATACGAGCCTTCACATTCTGAATGAAGACCTCAGGCTTGTGCCGACAGGGGTCAGCGGCGATCTCTGGATCGGCGGCAAAGGCCTCGCCAAGGGGTATTTCAAGCGCCCGGATCTCACGGACGGCGCCTTTCGCACGTTCGCCATCGAAGGCGCAGAGCGCCAGCGCTTCTACAAGACCGGCGACATCGCCCGGCGCCTGGCAGATGGCTCGATCCAGCTGCTCGGCCGCAGCGATCACCAGATCAAGCATCGCGGATACCGGATCGAACTAGAAGAGATTGAAACGACGCTAAGGCAAGCGCCGGGGGTGGCCGATGCTGCGGTCTCACTTCAGCGAATAGATGATGGCTCCCGCCTGATCGGGTTCATCGTCAGCAAAGCGGCGAATGCGGACTTCGATGCGGTTGCGAAACACGCCGCCGCACGTCTGTCGCCCTACATGGTGCCGACCGACTGGAAACAACTCGATGCGCTGCCCCTCAATGCCAGCGGCAAGCTCGACCGCAAGGCGCTCGCCAATATCGAACCGTCAGCATCCTCGCTCGCCCCTGACGCCCGCTCTGGCCGCCAGCCCGGCACCGATCTTGAACGCCTGATCGCCGGTATCTGGAAAGATGTGCTCGGAATGGATAATGTCGGCGTCGACGATGCCTTCTTTGACCTCGGTGCCGATAGCCTCCAGCTTTACCGGATTGTCGCCCGCATGAACAAGTCTGGCCTCAAGGTCGACGCGCGCCGGCTTATGAGAAACGCGACGATCGCTGAACTTGCAGC
>NZ_JBARZC010000653.1:0-2765 GCF_049649345.1 Henriciella sp.
CAGCAAGCTCGACCCCGGCGCTGAGGCGCTCATCCCAGTCAAAGACGATGAAGGGATTGGCTTCAAAGCTGACCTGACGGGCCGAGGCCGGCATGGCTGTCACCAGCAGGCCGGCGAGGCCCGTCAGGGCTAGTCTTGAAACACCGGGTCTCATTCAGGGGCCACGATCTCCGGCGCGTCGATGAACGGCTCGATCCCGAAAGACGGGTAGATCTCGCTCGGGAAATAGGCGGTGCCATCCTTCATCACGAGCTTGACGGTCTTGATCGCTTTCAGGTCCTGGGCCGGATTGCCGGGAACGAGGAAGAAGTCAGCGAGCTTGCCTTCCTCGATCGAGCCAATCTCGTCGCCCATATCGAGATAGTCGGCAGCATCCTGCGTCGAGCGCTGCAGGATCTCGCCCGGTGTGAAGCCGATATTCTGATAGAGTTCGAGCTCACGGTGGAGGTTGAATGATCCGCCCATATCGGTGCCGAACAGGATCAGGATGCCGCGATCCTTCATCAGGGACAGCGTCTCGGTGATCTGATCGAACGCGCCGCTATAGGCCGCGTCATCTTCGGGTGTGTCGATCTTCGACCAGGCCTGTTTGGCCGAGCGCTGCACGCCGACGGGCATATGGTCGATATAGTCCTCGACGCCGGGGCGGAATTCGCCATTGCGCGCCAGCAGCAGCGCCTCGTGGATCGCATAGGTCGGGTCGACGGCGACGTCATTCTCGACCATCAGGTCGAGCGTTTCCTGAACGGCGGGCGAAGACAGGTCGAGGTCCGGCAGGCGGGCAAGCGCCGTCAGGCGCAGCAGGGTGCGCGTATCCTCATCGGCCTCGAGAACCCAGCCGAGCATGATCTGGTTGATATGGGTCAGCTCGTCATAGCCTGCCTCGATCATCGTATTGGCGCGCGAAAAGGCCGGCACGTGACCCGCGACGCGAAGCCCGCACTCATGCGCAAGGTCGACCATTTCAGGCACCCATTCGCCCTTCATGGAATTGTAGATCTTGATCTGGAAGAAGTGTCCGGCCTCGCAGGACGTGCGCACCGCTTCATTGGCTTCTTCCTGATTGGTGACGATGATGCCGTTGTTCGAATTGAACGGGCTTTTGCCTTCAATGAAGCTGGAGCGCACAATGCGCGGACCGGCAAGCGTGCCAGCCTCGATCTTGTCGATCAGCTCGCCGAGCACTTCATTGTCATTGCCCATGTCGCGCACGAATGTGACGCCCGAGAGGATGTTCAGCATCGCTGAATCCTGGCTCATATGGCCGTGCATGTCAGACAGGCCCGGCACCAGCGTGCCGCCAGCGCCATCGATCGTGTATTCGCCTGCAGCAGTGGCATCGGGGGCACCGATCGAGACAATTGTGTCGCCCTCCACCAGGACCGAAGCTGGCGCAGTCAGATCCATCGTCTCCGGATCAAACAGGCGGACATTCTGGATACGCACCGGCGCGTCGAACATGTGCGCATGCTCAGCCTGAAGCGCTTCGAAGCGGTCTGTCGAATATTTGACAGCGCGTTCGCGCAGCGACTCGTCGGCCCCTTCAAACCCGTCGCGTACGACGAGGAATTCCGGGCTGATCAGGGCGAACAGATCATTATCCGCATCGAGGATGAAATAGGTCGGGTCGATTTCCGGCCCGATCAGCGCATAGGAGGTAACGCTTTCGTCGCCATCGGCGCCTGAAACCGTGAAGCTCTCCATCTCTTCGAGGGTCAGCGAACCGGCCGGCAGGGCAGGGAGCGTGCGGTCCTCATCATTGAGGAGCGCTGCGCCATAGACGGCGAGCGAATAGGGCGTGCCGGCCTGCGCGATATACATGCTGGGCTCGTCGACTTCCGCCTGGCCCTTGCCGGTGGAGTCGGTCCAGACGGCGAGGCCGTCATCCTGGGCGAAACTCTCATCGACAGCATTGCCGAAGGTGGTATTGCCCGTCACCGTCCAGGCGGTGGGCAGGCCGGCCTCATTGAGCAGGATCGCTTCCTTCAGCGTCGGGCCGCGGCCATTGTTGCGATACTCATAATCGACCGTGATGGCCGGGCCGATGCGGCTGACATCCAGTCCGCCGATCTCCGTGCCACTGACCATGATCGAATAGGTCTCTGTCTCCGCCACGGGCGCTGCCGCCTCTGTGGCGGTGTCCATTGCGGCTTCCGTTGGTGGCGTGCCGGTACAGGCGGCAACAGCCAGAAGTCCAAGGCTCGCGCCCAGTCGAAATTTCATTACATCAGCCTCCCGGTTTCATCGGTGCCATGAAAGCACTGGCGGGCGCGGAAAGCGAGACCGGATTGATATCTCAGCTGCTTGGCGCAACACTGTGACCTGTTTGCAAAGGGGACGCGACGATGACGAGACGATTTTCTGTTCGCTTGGGGGCCGGTCTGGCGGGCCTGCTGCTCGCTGCTTCCTGTGTGGTGGATGGCGAGGACGGCTTTGCTGACGACTGGCCGGGCATCGCTTCGCTCCAGTTTGCGCAGGGCCGGGACACGATGCACGAGTGCGGCGGCACCATGATCGCAGAACAGTGGCTGCTCACGGCCGCCCATTGCGTCGACGAAGCGCGGATCGAGCGCAACGGGAGGGCCGCGCAGTTCAGACGCGGCGAAGACGGCATGACGCGTCGGCTCGGACCGATGCGCGTCGCGATCGGGCGCACGCATCTCGCCGATGACCTGGACGTGAAGACCTATGCGGTGACCGAGCTCCATCTTCATCCAGACTACGCCTCCGGCCATTATGAGCGCGGCAGCGACATTGCGCTGGTC
>NZ_JBARZC010000654.1:0-1882 GCF_049649345.1 Henriciella sp.
GGCTACGGCAATACCGAAGAGGTGGATGACGCCGGCGGCGCGATCAACAATCGCGGCCGGGCCGTGTTTGCGCCAAGCCTGCGCCTGCAACAGGCCACGCTGCCATTGGTCGACACTCAGGCCTGCAAGGCACAGCTCGATGGATTGATTGCCGGGTACGGTCTGGATGAGGCGTATGGCGATTACAGCCTTGGAGCAGCAACCCTCTGCGCCGGGGGCGATGACCAGGATTCCTGCTATGGCGATAGCGGTGGCCCCCTCGTGGTCCGCAATGAGTATGGCGAGCCATTTCAGGTGGGAATTGTCAGCTGGGGCCTTGGCTGTGGACGCGAAGACAGCCCCGGCGTCTATACGCGCGCCGCACATTTCGCGCCCTGGATTGAGGAAACAACGCAGCTTCAGGGGCCAACCGGCTAGACGCGCGGCAACTTCGGCCCACCTTCATCGCTAATTCCCGACGCGATGCCAGGAGGCTCCGATGCGCCAAATGTCCCCCATTCTAATTGCCTCGATGGCAGCGCTTTGCGCCGGCTGCGCCAGCAAGGCCGAGGCACCTGTCTCAATTGGCTTCGGCACCTCGCCTGTCCTGCCGGAGCCGGAGAACAAACTCATTCCCACGGTCAAGGTGGCGAAGGCGACAGGCTGGCCGGAAGGCCAGATGCCAGTCGCAGCGGACGGGCTTCAGGTCGAGGTTTTTGCGTCCGGCCTGGACCATCCCCGCTGGCTGCATGTCCTGCCGAATGGCGATGTGCTCGTCGCAGAGACGAATGCGCCGCCGCGGCCGGAAAACGGCGACGGCATTCGCGGCTTCTTCATGAAGCAGGCCATGGAGAAGGCCGGCGCTGCCGTTCCCAGTGCAAACCGGATTTCCCTGCTCCGCGACACAGATGGCGACGGCGTGGCCGATGAGCGTCATGACTTCCTTGAAGGCCTGAATTCGCCATTCGGTATGCAGCTTGTTGGCGGCACGCTCTATGTCGCGAACACCGATGCGATTGTCGGTTTTCGCTATGAAGACGGCGCGACCAGCATCAGCGCGCCCGGCGAAACGCTGACGGAGCTTCCGGCCGGGCCGATTAATCATCACTGGACCAAGAACATCCTCGCCTCTGAAGACGGCACGAAACTCTATGCGACCGTTGGCTCGAATTCCAACGTCGCCGAGAATGGCATTGAGGCCGAGGAGGGGCGCGCGGCGATCTGGGAAGTCGACATAGAGACCGGCGAGAAGCGCCTCTTTGCGACAGGGCTGCGCAATCCGAACGGCCTCGACTGGAACCCCGCCTCAGGCATGCTCTGGACCGCCGTCAATGAACGCGACGAACTCGGCGACAATCTTGTGCCGGACTATATGACCTCGGTTCAGGAGGGCGCTTTCTATGGTTGGCCGTGGAGCTACTATGGCGACACGGTCGACACGCGGGTTGAGCCGGCAAGGCCCGACATGGTCGCCAAGGCGATCGCGCCGGACTATGGGCTCGGCAGCCACACCGCCTCGCTGGGGCTCGAATTCTCCGAAGACACAGACCTCGGCGCTGATTACGCCTCGGGCGCCTTTATCGGCCAGCACGGCTCATGGAACCGCAATCCGCGCAGCGGCTACAAGGTCATCTTCGTGCCGTTCGATGGCGCGATGCCATCCGGCGATCCAGTCGACGTGCTGGCCGGCTTCCTCGACGGCGACAAGGCCCGCGGCCGCCCGGTCGATGTTGCCACGGCGGACGATGGTGCGCTGCTAGTAACAGATGACGTTGGTAACGTTGTCTGGCGGATCAGCCGGGCAGATTAGGGCAGACAGAAAACTTGTAAAAAATATTTGACAGTCAAAAATATTTGACTACATAGGTGTCAAATATCTTTAACAAAAAGGGTTCGCCTGCCA
>NZ_JBARZC010000655.1:0-9150 GCF_049649345.1 Henriciella sp.
ATAATTGTGCTTGGCACAGCAGCGCGTGATGCCCACAGTATCGCATTCCTGGAAGGCATCCGTCCCAATGAGATGGCTTGGCACCTGGCCTGTAATCACGACCATCGGAATGGAATCCATCATCGCATCGGTGATCGGCGTAACCATATTGGTCGCGCCCGGCCCCGAGGTGACCAGCGCGACGCCCGGCTTGCCCGTGGAGCGGGCATAACCCTCTGCGGCGTGGCCCGCGCCCTGCTCATGGCGCACGAGGATGTGGCGGATGGAGTCCTCTGAATAGAGCGCGTCATAAATCGGCAGGACCGCCCCGCCCGGATAGCCGAACATCGTGTCGACACCCTGTTCCTTGAGCGCGGTAATGACGATCTCAGCGCCCGTCATGGTGCGGGGTTTCGTCTCTGTCTGCTTCAAGGTCTGAGTGTCCATATCGGGGCTCATTCGGGTTCAAGTTTCAGTTCGCGCGACCTGCTAAAGAAAAAGGGCCTCGATTGAGACCCTTCCATACGCACCCGTGCCAGCATGTGAATGCGGGTCACGGGCTAATAAGTACGATTACCTTCTGCTGACGCAAGGCTATTTCCTCCAGATCGGTTTTGGGGAATAACCTGCCTCAGCCTAGCGGTCAACCTCCTTGTAGAGGGCAGAAACAACCCTCATTCGGGTTTTAAGCTCCGCAGACGGAATACGCGGCCAGAACGGAAATTGCCGCCCGATCCAGGTGAACTGCCGCTTGGCATAGCGCCGGGTATCGCGCTTGGCATTCTCTGCGGCTGTGGCCGAATTGATCTCCCCGCGAATGAAAGCCGAAAGCCAGGGCATGCCATGCGCCTTCATGGCCGGAAGGTCCGGGTCTATATTGAGGCGCACCAGCTGGCGGGCCTCCTCCATCGCCCCTTCCATCAGCATGCCCTCGAAGCGCTTGTCGATGCGGGCATAAAGTTTCGACCGCGGCGGTGTCAGCGCGATGCCCAGCCACTCATCCTCGTTCAGCACAGGATTGGTGCGATTGTTCTGAAAGCCGGACAGAGGCTTGCCCGTGGAGAGCCAGACCTCATAGGCGCGCGCCAGGCGCTGGCGGTCATTATCATTGATCCGCTCGGCCGCCTCAGGATCGACAACCTGCAGTCTCACTTTCAGGCCGCGCGTGCCTTCGGCTCTGGAAATATCCATGACCTCATGGCGCACATCTTCAGGCACAGGCGGTATATCGGACAGGCCCTGCGTCAGTGCCAGCAGGTAGAGCCCGGTCCCGCCGACAATCACGGCCGTCTTGCCGCGCTTCTGGATGTCCTCGACCACAGGGCGGACCTGGTCGAGCCACTGACCGGTGGAATAGCGCTCCTCAGCCGGGATGTGGCCAAAGAGGTGGTGCGGCACATCGGCCATCTCTTCTGCATCGGGCCTTGCCGATATAACCTTGAGTTCGCGATAGACCTGCATTGAGTCAGCGTTGACGATCTCGCCATTCAGTTTACGCGCAATCTGAATGGAAAGCTCGGTCTTGCCGCTTGCAGTCGGGCCATGGATCAAGATTGCAGGTCTCATCGTTTCGAACGTAGATAGTTTGAACGGCGCCGTTAAGTGAGGAGAGGCAAAATGGACGAAAAAACCTCAGATTACAGCCATGTCTCTACGATCGTGGCGCCAGCAGGCGCTCATCTGCAGCCGCTTGCCGACAAGCTCGACCGCGTCTTGCACGAAGCAGGCGCGGTGCATGTGGCCCCCGTGCGCCTGCTGAGCGGCGAACGTCATTTCACCGCCTTCGAGCAAGCTTTGAATTCCGGTGATGCGGCCTCCCTCAGAAAGTCGCTGGAACGGGCGTTTGAAGGCGAAGCCGATATCTGCATCTCGCCAACACTCAACCGCCGCAAGAAACTCCTCATATCCGATATGGATTCCACGATCATCCAGCAGGAATGCCTGGATGAACTCGCCGACTTCGCTGGTCTCAAGACCGAGATTTCCGCCATCACCGAGCGCGCCATGGCGGGCGAGCTCAATTTCGAAGAGGCCTTGCGCGAACGCGTCGGCATGCTGGAAGGCCTCGACCTGTCGGCGCTTGAGCGCTGCTACAGGGAACGCATCTCGCTCATGCCCGGCGCGCGAACGCTTGTCGCAACAATGAAGGCGGCCGGGGCGCGGACGGTGCTCGTCTCTGGCGGTTTCACCTATTTCACGTCGCGCATTGCCGAGGCCGCAGGCTTTGACGCGGATCAAGGCAACACCCTGCTCGACGATGGCAAGGCGCTAACGGGCAAGGTCGGCGAGCCGATCCTCGGGCGCGAAGCAAAACTGGCAGCGCTGAAAACCGAAGCGGACCGTCTTGGCCATCCCCTGTCGCAGACGATCGCCATGGGCGACGGCGCCAATGATCTTGCGATGATCGAGGCGGCCGGCCTCGGCGTCGCCTATCGCGCAAAGCCGGTCGTCGCCAATGCGTCCGATTGCGGGATCTCGGTGACCGACCTCACCGCCGCGCTCTACTTCCAGGGCTATTCAGACAGCGAGATTGTCTGGGAGAATTAGGGTCGCTTGGCCCCTCTCTGGCGACGCAACGCCCCTACCGCGCCAGCCGGTAGCGCTCCGGATGGCCCGGAAACACGCCGATAATCTTCAGGGACGTCGAGAAGAAGCCGAGTTCCTCGAGTGCGAGTTGGACCGGCCGCTCGTCCGGATGGCCCTCGATTTCGGCATAGAATTGCGTCGCCGTGAAGGAGCCGTCGATCTGATAGCTTTCGAGCTTCGTCATGTTGACGCCATTGGTCGCGAACCCGCCCATCGCCTTGTAAAGCGCGGCCGGGATGTTGCGGACCTGGAAAAGGAAAGCCGTCACGGTCGGCCCGTCGCCAGCGTCATGCTCGATCGGCTCGGGCGCCATGATCACGAAACGGGTCGTATTGTGGTCGGCGTCCTCGATGTTGCGGGCGAGAATGTCGAGATCATAGACCTCTGCGGCAAGCTCCGGCGCGATGGCGGCCACAGACGGATCGCCCATCTCGGCGACGATCCGCGCGGCGCCGGCCGTATCAGCCGCGATGACCGCTTCGATGCCATGGTTGCGGAGATATCGCCGGCACTGGCCGAGCGCCATGATGTGCGAATGGGCGGTCTGCACGTCCGACAGGCTGGTGCCTTTCAGCGCCATCAGCTGAAAGCGGATCGGCATGAAGTGTTCGGCGATGATGTGCAGGTTCGTGCCAGGCAAGAGGTGGTGAATATCGCCGACGCGCCCTGCAATCGTATTCTCGACCGGGATCATGGCGAGGCTCGCATCGCCGCGCTCGACACACGCAATCACATCCTCAAACGTCTTGCAGGCGACAGGCTCCATATCCGGATACGTGTCGCGGCAGGCGATATGGGAATTGGCGCCCGGCTCGCCCTGATAGGCAATCCGGCCCTGTTTCGTCTCAGCCATGCTCAATACCCCTCTCGCGCATACCAGGCGCGGGCCTGTTCCAGATCCTTTGGTGTGTCGACGCCGTTTGGCGGCTCACCCTCCAGAACGGCACAATCGATCCGCATTCCCAGTTCCAGCGCCCGCAATTGCTCCAGACGCTCGCGCTTTTCAAGCCCGCTTGGCGCAGCTGAGACAAATCGCTTCAACGCGTCGCGGCGATAGGCATAGACGCCGACATGGTGCCAGAGCGAGCCTTCGCCTGTCGGCGCGGTCGCACGGGTAAAGTAAAGCGCGCGGCCATGCGCGGCGCCCTCTTCCAGCGAAATGATGGCTTTCACGACATTCGAATCTGTTTTCTCATCCTCATTCGTGATGACGCTTGCAAGCGTTGCGATATCGCAGCCAGGCGAATCATTGAGGGGCTGAAGTACCGATGTGAGCGCTGCAGGATCGAGGGTCGGCATATCGCCCTGCAAATTGATCAGCGTGTCGTAAGCGCCGTCTTCATCGAATGCCTCCGCTGCGGCCCACACACGGTCGGAGCCGGATGGCAGCTTCGGATCGGTCAAAACGGCCTCGAAGCCTGCCGCATGCACGGCTTGTGCGACCTCGACCTCTGCCGCCGCCACCACCACAGGCCCAATATCTGCAGCAGCGGCGCGCTCGCAGACGCGCACGATCATCGGCTTGCCTGCGATATCGGCGAGCGGTTTGCCCGGAAGCCGTGTCGAGGCCATGCGGGCTGGAATGATGACGAGCGCTGACATGTGAGGCGAAACGTCCTTTCTACACCAAGTGCGCCGTTTCGCCGCGAGCTGCCCCCGCGCATCCTTTGACGCATGCCGTTATATTGCCAGCGAACCGTTAGCGTGTCAGAAGGCGCGCGCCAACCAAACTAGTCATTTAAAGGATGATCCCTATGGGCGATCTCTTCTGGAACAAGGTCTTCGGAGCGCTTCTCGCTGTCGCACTCGGCGTCATGGGGCTGCGGGTCCTGTCTGAAACCGTTTTCGCAGCCGGACATGGCGAAGGCGGACATCATGGCGAAGAGGAAGTGAGCCTGAATGACTGGGCCCACAGCCGGTTCGCCTACTACACCGACATCGCCGAAACGGCAGGCCCAGGGGGCGCTGAAGAGGAAATCTATGACCTCGGCGCGCTCCTCGCGGAGGCGGACGCCACGGCTGGCGAGCGCTCCTTCCAGGCGAAGTGCACGACCTGCCACACGATCGAACAGGGCGGTCAGAACGGTACCGGTCCGAACCTTTATGGTATCGTCGGCGCATCACATGCCCACATGGACAGCTTTGGCTATTCCGCAGCAATGCAGGCCACCTCCTCGCAGGACTGGACCTATGAAAGCATGGACCAGTGGCTGGAGAACCCATCGGGCTATATCAGCGGCACCTCGATGGCATTCGCAGGCCTTCGCCGCGATGATGAGCGCGCCAATGTGATCGCTTACCTTGCCTCCATGTCGCCAAATGCACCTGACTTCCCGGAACCCCTTCCCGAGGAAGAGAGCGACATCGTTGAGGGAGATGAGGCCGTCGCAACCGACCTTGATGCCGAGACGGTGGAAGACTCTCCAACCGAGGCAACCGGTGAAATCGATACGGTCGACATGATCGATGACACCGACCAGGAAGAAGAGAATGAAGGCGAAGTGGTCCTCGCTCCTTCCGATGCGCTGGATGCAGACGAACCGTCAGAGACCGACGAGTAGTCAGCTCGCGCTGAGCCAGTCCGGCTGGCGAGCGCGCTCAATGAAAATATCGATGCGGCGGGCTCCTATGGGCTCGCCGTATATTTTTGCGATCCGCTCGATCGCGCCTGAGAGCGGCTCATAGGCCACCGCCATGTGATGGGCATTGGCATGAAGAAACGTCTCTGCGTCGAGCATGATGCCGACATGGCCCTTCCAGAAGACAAGATCGTTGCGCTCGAGCGCGCCCGGCGTCTTCCAGTCGTCGATCTCCTCGCCGCTCCAGGCAAACTGCATGTCGCTGTCGCGCGGCAGGGTTACACCGCAGGCATGGAAGGCGGCGCGCGTGAGGCCGGTGCAATCGAGGCCAAGGCTTTGGCAGCCGCCCCAGAGATAGGGCGTATGGAGAATCCGAAGCGCAACGTCTGCGGGATCCTCTTCGAGATGATCGATCGGGGCGACATGCTGCTCAGGCACCCAACCGGTGCCGTCGGCATAAACAAACCGCCCTTCCCTGCGCGAGACGGCGAGCCGGCTACCCATGGAGAGGACGACATGCGGCGCTGATTTCAGATCGGCCTCTGAATAGGCATAGGTGCGGACCGCAGAGACTTTGTGGGTCGCCTCCGGCACGGGCTGGCCGAGCGCCTCCATCAGAGCCCATCCGACATAACGGTCCCGGTCCAGCTGCACGAGGCCAAATTCGCCCTGCTCGTCGAACAGGACGAGCGTTTCGCCGTGCAGGGCCTGCGTGGCCATTTCCGCGTCCGGGCGAGGATCGCTGCGGACTGCGACGACGCCTGCGCGCACTTGCATGGCAGTTCCGGACTGGTTTGCCGGCGGCGTCAGGCGGCGATCATTAAACTCAGGCACGCCTCACCCTTTACGCGACCCTGGCATGGCCTGTCACGGCAGGATGGCCGATATCCTTGCCGGCTTCGGCCGCGACGATCAGATCGGAAAATCTGCGCAGCCACGCCATGCCGTCGACTGTGCGTTCGATGAACACGCTGCGCAGGTCATTCTCATCCTTGCGCCGGCGGACAAAACCCTGCTTTTCCAGAGCATCTATGGCGCGCGTCACAGCCGGTTTGGCAAGGTTCATGTCAGCCGCGAGGCCGCGCACTGTGTGGGGGCCCGGCTGCAGCGCAATCGTCATGAAGATGGCCTGCTGGCGGGCCGACATGTCGCCGTCACTGGTGCGGACATAGGAGGTTACGGCACGGCGCCACAGGTCCAGGGATTTTCTTTCCGTCATCGCCATTTTCTCGTCACTCCGTCGGCTCGTTGCTTAACCGAATCAAATGAGAATCTGATTTGGAATCGCCGTAAAGAGTCCTGCGAATCATATTTTAGATTTAAAGCAGTGTCCGAGTCCTACCGTTCTGGTTCTATTGTGAAAAACATGGTCTGACCGGCGCGGTAGACCCGAATCAGAAGGCCCTGCCCGCCAGGCGCATCGCCTGGCTCAAGCGCTTCATAAGCGTCCTCAAGACCGGAAATCTTCTCGAAACCCATCTCGGTGATCACGTCGCCCTTGCTGAGCTTTCCGAAGCTTGGGCCATTGGCGGCAACAGAGTTGACCAGCGCGCCCTCGACATCGCGGGCGATGCCATAGCGTCGGCGCGCGTCATCATCGATTTCCTTGAGTTCGGCACCCAGCGGATTGTTGGCGAGTGCGTTTTCAGGCAGTGGCTCGCGGTCTGGCTCCTCGACCGAGCTTTCCAGCTCGCCAATGGTGAAACTCACCGTGCGGCGCTTGCGGTCGCGGACGATATCGACATCGACTTCGGAATTGACTTCCGTCTCCGCCACGATGCGCGACAGGCCGCGGACATTCTCGACCATCTTGCCGTCGAAGGTCAGGACCAGATCGCCAACTTCGAAATCGGCCTTGGCGGCCGGCCCATCGCTGTCGATGGACGTGATGATCACGCCCTCGGGCTCGTTCACGCCATAGGCATTGGCAATGCCCTGGTCGATGCCCTGGACGTTCACGCCAAACCAGCCGCGCCGGGGTTTGCCGAATTCAAGGATCTGCCCTGAGACCTGCTCGACCAGATTGGACGGGATGGAGAAGCCGAGACCGACAGACCCGCCCGTCGGCGAGATGATGGCCGTGTTCACGCCGATCACTTCGCCGTTCAGATTGAACAGAGGGCCGCCCGAATTGCCGCGGTTGATGGCTGCGTCGGTCTGGATGAAATCATCGTAGCGGCCGGACTGGATGTCCCGGTTGCGCGCGGAAATGATACCGGCAGACACAGAGCCGCCAAAGCCGAACGGATTGCCGATCGCCATCACCCAGTCGCCGACCTCTGCGCTGTCGCTGTCCGCAAATTCAACAAATGGCAGCGGCGTATCGCTCTCGACCTTGAGGACTGCGACATCCGTGTCGGGATCGGTGCCGACCAGGGTGGCCTTCAGCGTGCGCCCGGAATTGAAGACGACATTGATCTCGTCCGCATTCTCGATGACGTGATTATTGGTGATCACCGTGCCCTCGCCGGAGATCAGGAAACCGGAGCCGAGCGAACCTTCGCGGCGGAAGCCATCCGGGTCGCGGCCGAAGAATTCATTGAACCGCTCTAGCGGCGAGCCATCCGGAAACTCCGGCAGGCCTTCGGGCGCGATGGTCTGGCTGGTGGTGATGTTGACGACAGCCGGCATCAGCCGCTTGGCGAGCCGCGAAAAGGATTCCGGCGCCTGCTTCTGGTCAATCTCGGAGACAGTGTCCGACAGGGAGGCATCCGACTGGGACTGGCGCTCAGCCTGAGCCGAGGCGCTGCCCATCATAGCGCCCGATACGCAGGCCAGAACAGAGATGGCAATGGTCTTCATGACGAGTCTCCACATCCTTCGCGCCACTGTTGTCACACAAGACTATGGCGCTTCGCGGGCAAAGCGCAACGCGTCATGCGAAGCGGATTGCAGCATAGAAGATGACGAGGCCGAGAAGCGCAGACCAGATGCCGCCGCTGCGGACGTTTTCGACCGGCAGGCGCGCCAGCCAGTCGCCCATCCGCTTCATCATGTCTGGCGCGGCAGCATAGAGTATGCCTTCAAGCGCAAACCAGAGTCCGATAGCGGCGAGGAGAATCTGCCAGGTCATTGGCCGTGTCTCCCCGCCGCGATCTGTTTAGCGTCCCGAGCCGTTGCGCCGGGCCTGTTCGAAGAAATCGTTGCACAGGCCAAGCTGGTTTGGACCAACGACAACGCGTGTGCCTTCCGTAAAGGCTTCCTCACACGCGATCAGTGCGCGCTGGAAGCGGAAGAATTCAGCGTCGCGCTCGTAGGCTTCGGCATAGATTTCGTTCCGGCGGGCATCGCCTTCACCGCGGATCTCTTCCGATTCCTGGCGGGCTTCGGCGAGCAGCACAGTGCGCTCGCGTTCTGCCGTGGCGCGGACGAGCCTTGCCCGTTCGTCGCCCTCGGCGCGGATCTGCTCGGCCTCCTGGTTCCGGGTCGCTTCCATCCGGCTGAAGACGCGTTCGGACACATCGTCCGGCAGGTCCGCCCGGCGGATCCGTACGTCGATGATCTCGATACCCCGGCCCTCAATGGCTGAAGCGAGATTATCGCGGATCTCGTCCATAAGCTCCGAGCGCTGGCCGGAAATGATCTCTTCTGGCAGGCGCGAGGCAAGCGCGTTACGGATTGCTGCATCGGTAAAGTTCAGCAGCTGGTTTTCGGCTTCGCGCTGCGTGTTGAGGCGCTGATAGAAGGCCAATGGATCAGAGATCTGCCAGCGCACGAAGGCGTCAACGATCAGCTGCTCCTGGTTGGACGCATAGGCTTCGATATTCGGTACATCAAGGCCAAGATTGCGCTTGTCGTAAATGACGACATTCTAGATGAGCGGGATCTTGAATTTGAGACCCGCTTCATCCGTGCCCGGTTCGTTGTAGGCATCGACAACCGCACCGACCTGCAGGAGCAGGGCCTGCTTGCGCTGGTCAACGATGAAGAAGGAGTTGAACGCGACGACCAGGATAAGGACGATCGCGACGATTCCGAGAATTCCAAACGATCTCATGTCTAGCGC
>NZ_JBARZC010000656.1:0-3740 GCF_049649345.1 Henriciella sp.
CTCTTGTATAGCGTCACACCTATCGGGTCAGATAAGCAAAACAAGACCATAAATGGGAGGCAAAATGGCAGTCGAGTTTTCGAGAACCCCGGATGACAGATTCGCGGACTTGCCGGGCTTTTCCTACAGCCCTCATTACATTGATAATTTACAGGGCTATGAAGGCCTGCGCGTCCATTATCTTGATGAAGGGCCGAAGACGGCGGACCGCACTTTTCTCTGCCTGCACGGCCAGCCGACCTGGTCCTATCTCTACCGAAAGATGATTCCGGTCTTTCTGGAGTCAGGCGCGCGGGTCATTGCGCCGGACTGGCTGGGCTTCGGCCGGTCCGACAAGCCAAAAGACGAGGCGGCCTACACCTACAATTTCCACCGCGAGATGATGATCAACCTGATCATCCGGCTCGATCTGAAGAATATCACGCTGGTCTGTCAGGACTGGGGCGGCCTGCTGGGCCTGCCGATCGTGCCTGACATGCCCGAGCGCTTTTCGCGTCTAATCGTCATGAACACTGCAATTGCGACGGGAACGAGCCCGGGCGAAGGCTTCGACAATTGGAAAACGTTCAACCGCTCGCAGCCTGACCTGCCGATCGCGGCCCTCATGCAACGCTCCACGCCCGGCCTGAGCGATGAGGAAGCCGCCGCCTATGCCGCGCCCTTTCCCGACGCGACCTACAAGGCCGGTGTGCGCCGTTTTCCGGAGCTCGTCATGGTCTCGCCCGAGATGGAAGGTGTGGATGTCTCCAAACGGGCCGTCCGGTTCTGGTCGGAGCGCTGGGAAGGCGAAAGCTTCATGGCCATCGGCCTGCAGGACCCTGTGCTCGGCCCGCCGGTGATGCAAGAGCTGCAGAAGACGATCCGCAACTGCCCGAAGCCGATGGACATTCCCGAAGGCGGTCACTTTGTCCAGGAACAGGGCGAAGAGATCGCAAGAGCCGCGCTGAAGCATTGGGGCGACCTGGCCTGATCCATGTTGCGGCCTGACGGCCCGGTTACGGGGCTGGCGGAGACATCAGAAACAGATCGGTGTCGCCAGGTCTCACCCCGGCTGCGGTCAGCATGGCATGAACCTGGCCGCGATGATGGGTCTCGTGGTTGAAGATGTGGGTGACCAGTTCCCAGACCGGCTTTGACATGTCCCGCCCGGCCGCGCCGGAATGCCAGGTCAGATCAGCTTGCAGGGCGGCGCTGTCAAAGCCATTGGCCCAGGCGGAGATCACGTCATCCATCGCGGTCCGGTCGGCCTTCAGCACGTCCCAGTCCGGCCAGAGCTTGAGCGTCTCATGACCTTTGCAGGCCGGAGCCTCACAACACCCGAACCGCGAAAGCCAGATCCGGTCAGCCCAGAGGATATGCGAGAGGGTCTCGTGGATCGAGCGGAAGAAGGCGCCTCTGTCTTTGAGCCTCTCCTGTGCAGACAGTGTGTCTGCAGCACCGTAAAGGCTCTCATTCTGCCAGCGATTATAGCGCGCCATAAGCCGCGCATGGTCTGGTGAAATCACAGTGCTCCCCTTCCCTCTCGAGGCCAAGGCATCACCCTATCGCCACAGCGCGCTGAAAGCTATTGGCGACCCGGAAGGTCGGCCTGCTGCTTGTCGAGATGTTTCTGGAGCATGCGCGCATTCTTGAGATTGGCCTTGAAGGCAAAATCGAAAATGTCGCCAACGAGCGGTATGGCGCCAAGCAGGGTATCAACCAGCAAGTTCCAGAGCATCCGGAAGGTGACGTGCCCCGGCACGCCTTCCTGCCTCGCCCTGTGGACAAGGTATAGGCCGAGGCCGCCGGTGATCGCGTCACCAACGCCCGGGATCAGGCCGACAATCGAGTCCAGCCCGAACCGGAACCCCGTGCCGGGTATCTTGAATCGCGCGTCGAGCAGTGTTGCCAATCTGTCGATATCGTCTCTTCGTCCCGCCATCATGCAAATACGTCCTTTCTCCTTCAGGAAGCGAGAAAAGGCCGCCCGGGTTCCACCGGCCTCACAATTGCGCGCGTTGACGCAGGATAAGGGCTAGCGGAACCCCATCCCCCCCGTTAGGTTGCGCCGCAACAAGACCAACAGCCCTCGGAGGAGACCAAAATGAGAGAAGCTGTCATCGTATCGACCGCGCGCACTGCCCTGACAAAAGCCGGCCGCGGCGCCCTCAACGACACACACGGCATTACTATGGCCGGCCATGCCATCAAGAGCGCCATCGAGCGCGCCGGCATCGAGGCCTCAGAGGTCGAGGATGTCTATCTCGGCGCAGCCCAGCCCGAAGGCGCGACCGGCCACAATGTGGCCCGCAATGCGGCGCTCTGGGCAGGCTGCCCCTCGTCCACGGCCGGTGCCACGATCAACCGGTTCTGCTCATCCGGCCTTCAGGCCATCGCGAACGCCGCGCACACCGTAATCCATGAAGGGGCTCCGGTCGCCATCGGCGGCGGCGTGGAATCGCTCTCGCTCGTCTCGCGCTCGGGCCATATGAACACCTATCGCTACACTGAAGACAAGCTGATGAAGGAGTGGCCTGCGATCTGGATGACCATGATCGAGACCGCCGAGATCGTCGCGGACCGCTACAATGTCTCCCGCGAGGCCCAGGACATGTATTCGGCTGAAAGCCAGAAGCGCACAGCGGCCTTCCAGCAATCCGGAAAGATGGCCGAAGAGATCGCGCCCCTGAAGACGCGTATGAAACTGGTCAATCGCGAGACCGGCGAAGAAACCTATCAGGACGCCGTCGCGGATCGCGATGACTGTAACCGCCCCGGCACGACCTTCGAGACACTTCAGGGCCTCAAGCCTGTCTTCTCGGGCGGCATGGTCGTGAAAGAAGGCAAATACGTCACGGCGGGCAACGCCTCCCAACTCTCCGACGGCGCCGCTGCTGTCGTCGTCATGGAGGCCGAGGAAGCCAAGAAGCGCAATATTGAGCCGCTCGGCCGGTTCGTCGGCTTCAACGTCGCTGGTTGCGACCCGGACGAGATGGGCATCGGCCCCGTCTTTGCCGTCCCGCGCCTGCTCGAGCGTCATGGCCTCACGGTTGACGATATCGACCTCTGGGAACTCAACGAAGCCTTCGCCAGCCAGTGTCTCTACTCGCGCGACCGTCTCGGCATCGACCCGGAGAAGTATAACGTCAATGGCGGCTCGATCTCCATCGGCCATCCGTTCGGCATGACGGGTGCTCGATGCACGGGCTCAATCCTGCTCGAAGGCAAGCGTCGTGGTGCAAAGTGGGGCGTTGTCACAATGTGTATCGGCGGCGGCATGGGCGCGGCTGGACTGTTTGAGATTTACAGCTAGGACCAGGAAAAGGGAGCTTATCGCTCCCCCAAATAGTGACGCCGCAGTGGCAACCGGCTTGCTGGTCCTACTGCGGCGTTTTCGTTTCCGGTGCGCGACAAGCGTAACGCCGATTTGTGTCTTCCGGCAGACAGCGCTATGAAGGGAATATCCGGGGTCCCCATACCGGAGCTCTTATGTTCAGATAAACCAGGGGGTGGGCACACGCGCGCCACGAAGCTAGGCTGTTGGGCAATCGCCGTTTTTAGTCACTTTTCGAGGTCGTATACCTTGAGGTGAGCCTCAAAGCTGTTGAAAGTAGTATTAACAAGAACGTCTAATGAATTGGAGTCGTCCATGAAACTTATCCTATCAGTCGCAGGACTCGCTGCGGTAGGACTGCTGGCGGGGGCATGCACCTCGAACGGGTATAGCGGTTCACGCAGTGCGGCAGGGCAGATGGTTACCA
>NZ_JBARZC010000657.1:0-2785 GCF_049649345.1 Henriciella sp.
CATCAGGAACATCAGGCCGTAGAAAGACCAGTGAACCAGATGGCTGGCAGTCTTCTCGATCGGCTTCATTTCGGCCGGCAGGGGAGGGACCGGATTGATGAGCCGCCAGATGATCCTCGCAATTGTCAGGATGAGGATGGTGATCCCGATCGACTTGTGAAGCTGATAGAGGTCTTCGCTGCCCTCCATGTTCCAGCCAAGGAAGATCATGCCAATTATGGCGAACGCGATTGCCCAGTGAAGGGCAATCGCGACGACGCTGTAACGAGAAGATTGTGTCATGTGTAACGAGTTTTGCTCCTGAGCCGGCGGACTTTACTCGTCCTGCAGCAGTTCGCCAGAAAACTCGATCATGACGTCATCGGAAATCACGCCTTCCAGAGAGTCCTGTCCGAAGGCCGAGCGGCTGATCGTGGTGGTCGCATCGAAGCCAATGAGGTCTCGTTCGCCATACCAGGGAGCATTCCCGGTGCCATTATACGTGACATCCAGCGTCACTGGGCGCGTGACGCCCAGAAAGGTCAGATCGCCCGTGACCGTGCCGGAATTGTCGCCTGTCTGGGTAACATCAGTCGACTCGAACGTGATCTCAGGAAACTCGGCGGCGTTGAGAAAGCGCGTGTCCTTGCTGAGCGCTTCGGGCCAGGTTGAATAGGGGCTGTCAGGATGGCCGGCCTTATAGTCGGCGCGATAGTTCACATTGAGCCCAAGCGGATTGATCGTAGCACTAAGATCCGAGGTCTCGGGCGCATCCGGATCGAAGTCGAGCGTCACATCGAAATCTGTGAAGTCGACCGTGTATTCAGACAGGCCATTGTGCATGACCGTGAAGGACAGGAAGGCGTGCGTCGGCTCTAGGCTGTAGGTTCCCGCGGCGGGTACGGCCGGTTCAGTATCGGCGGCCGGGTCAGTCATCTCCTCAGGAGCATTCGTGTCCGTTGATGGAGTGCCGGTTTCGGCGGGCGGGGTGTCCGCATCAACGTCGATGGAGTCATCAGGCTGCGAGCAGGCGGCGAGGGCAAGAGCGCTCGCGCCAGCCGCGAAAAGCATGGAAAATTTCATGTGGTCTGTACCTTATAAGAGTGGAAAGACGAGGCTATTCGTTCTGCAGGAATTCGCCGGAGAACTCGATTTCGACTTCATCCGAGATCATCGGGATCATGGCGGTCATGCCGAAGTCAGAGCGCTTGATCGTCGTCGTCGCGTTAAAGCCGATCAGATCGCGCGGGCCATACCAAGGCACGTTCGCCGTTCCATTATAGGTGACGTCGAGCGTAACGGGCTTGGTCACGCCGAGAAAGGTCAGGTCGCCGGTGACCGTGCCTGTGAAATCGCCGGTCTGCTCTGCGCTTGTCGAGACGAAAGTGATTTCGGAATACTCGTCACCGTTCAGAAAGCGGTCATCGGTCGAGATCTCTGTGTGCCACTCCTCGCGCTCGTCAGCGTCTGGATGGTTGGTCTCAACGCCCATCGGGTCGATCGTGACGCTGAGCTCGGAAGCGCCAGGATCTTCAGGGTCGAAGTCGAGGGTCGCATCGAAGTCCGTGAAGTTCACCGTGTAGCCGGACAGGCCATTATGCTGCACCGTCCATGTCAGGAAGGCATGCGTCGGATCGAGCTGGTAGGTATCAGCCGCGACGCCCTCCAGCGTCTGCTGAGCAAGGGCTGGAGTAGAAAGCAGGGCTACGAGGGCAGCTGATGCGATAAATCTGCGCATGGACGTTCTCCTTTGAATATCCGACATTATAGGCTGAAACCAATCTAGCAGGCACTCACAATCCTTCCAGCCGCGAACAGGATCACGAGCGCCATAGCACATATCCGGGAGATGCATGAGATGAGTTATAGGGCGCCGGTTGATGAAATGGCTTTTGCGCTGAAAACCATGGCACGCCTTGACCGGCTCACGGGCAGTGATTTCCCGGACTTTGACATGGACCTTGTCGAGCCCATCCTTGAAGAGGCGGGAAAACTGGCTGGCGATGTGCTCGCGCCGCTCAATCAGACAGGCGACGCACAGGGCGCGCAGCTCACAGGCGATGGCGTTGTCGCGCCGCATGGCTTTGCCGAAGCCTACAAACAATTTGCGGAAGGCGGCTGGATGGGCCTCGCCGCGCCTGTCGAATGGGGCGGTCAGGGCCTGCCCAAGACGCTCGCCAATGCTGTTCTGGAATTGCTGCACGGCTCCAATATGAGCTTCGGCCTCTGCCCGATGTTGAGCCTCGGCGCAATCGAGGCGCTGGTGGCGCATGGCCATGAGGCCGAGCAGAAGAAATACCTGCCCAAGCTCGTCTCGGGCGAATGGACCGGCACGATGAATTTGACCGAGCCGCAGGCCGGGTCCGATGTCGGCGCGCTCAAGACCAAGGCGGTGCCAAAAGGTGATGGCTCTTACGAGATCACAGGCCAGAAAATCTACATCACCTGGGGCGATCATGACATGGCTGAGAATATCATCCACCTCGTTCTCGCCCGCCTGCCGGATGCGCCGGAAGGTTCACGTGGAATCTCCCTGTTTGTTGTGCCGAAAGTCATGGTGGATGAAGACGGCTCGCTCGGCGCGCGCAACAAGGTCCAGTGTATCGGGCTTGAGAAGAAGATCGGCATCCACGCCTCTCCGACCTGCGTCATGGAGTATGATGGCGCAACAGGATGGCTCGTTGGCGAGGAAAATCGCGGACTGGCCTGCATGTTCACCATGATGAATTCGGCGCGCCTCAACGTCGGCCTCGAAGGGGTCGGGGTCGGGGAAGCGGCCTGGCAGACCGCTTATGAATACGCGCAG
>NZ_JBARZC010000658.1:0-3099 GCF_049649345.1 Henriciella sp.
GGGTCGGTGGCGACCGCTCGCCTCGCCAGCATAATCAAAACTGGGTGAGGACAATTGTCATGAAGATCCAGATCATGGGCGCGGCGCTCGCTGCGATGTGTACTGGAACAGTGTTCGCGCCGGCGGCGTCTGCAGGGCCGGACCCCTATATCGGTGAAGTCGCAATCTATCCTTACAATTTCTGTCCGCGCAGCTGGATGCCGGCGCACGGCCAGTTATTGCCGATTTCGCAGTATTCGGCGCTGTTCTCCCTTTACGGGACCACTTATGGCGGAGATGGGCGCACAACGTTTGCGCTCCCTGACCTGCGCGGGCGCGTCATTGTCGGGACCGGGCAGGGGCCTGGTCTGAGCGACCGGCGCTGGGGCGAGACATTCGGATCTGAAACAGCCACGCTGAGCGTTGAGAACCTGCCGGCCCACAGCCATGAAGCCACCGCTCGTGCGAGCAAGGGTGCGCCGGACACGCCTTCGCCCGCGGGCGGATCGGTTGCCGATTTCGGAACGGATGGCACTGACGCTTACGGGTCTGCTTCACCTGAGACAGCGATGGCGCCGGGCACGGTCGTGGTCTCCGAAACGGGAGGCGGCGTTCCGGTCAATATCATGCCGCCATCTGCGGCGATCCAGTACTGTGTTGCGATCCAGGGCCTCTATCCCTCGCGGAACTAGACCCAATCAGAACCAGCGCTACATGACCTGCAAGACCATCGTCTTGCGGGAATCCTGCGCTTTCGGCAGCTAAATATTCGACTGCAACTTGCCCTTCCGCGCTGCTTCCGTTAGACGGCCATATAAACATATAAAGGATCATTGATATGTCCAAAGACTACGCTGTAGCAGACATCTCCCAGGCCGAGTTCGGCCGCAAGGAAATCGCCATTGCAGAAACCGAAATGCCGGGCCTGATGGCCGCGCGCGAAGAATATGGCTCCGAGCAGCCGCTGAAAGGCGCGCGCATCGCCGGCTCGCTGCACATGACCATCCAGACCGCCGTTCTGATCCAGACGCTGGAAGCGCTTGGCGCCGAAGTGCGCTGGGCCTCGTGCAACATCTATTCGACGCAGGACCATGCCGCCGCCGCGATCGCCGACGCTGGCACACCGGTCTTCGCGCACAAGGGCGAGACGCTGGAAGAGTATTGGGACTTCGCAGACAAGATCTTCGAATGGCCAAATGGCGAGACGGTCAACCTCATTCTCGATGATGGCGGCGACGCGACCATGTATCTGATCATCGGCGAGAAAGCCGAGAAAGACCCGTCCGTGCTCGACAATCCAGGTTCTGAAGAAGAGGTCGCCCTCTTCAAGCAGATCAAGAAGCGTATCAAGGAAAGCCCAGGCTGGTTTGCCCGCATCAAGGCTGGCATCAAGGGCGTGTCCGAAGAAACGACGACCGGCGTGAACCGGCTTTACCAGCTGGAAAAGCGCGGCGAGCTGCCTTTCCCGGCGATCAACGTCAATGACAGTGTCACCAAGTCGAAATTCGACAACAAGTATGGCTGTAAAGAGAGCCTCGTCGACGCGATCCGCCGCGGCACGGACGTGATGATGGCCGGCAAGACCGCTTTCGTCGCCGGCTATGGCGATGTCGGCAAGGGCTCTGCGGCCTCGCTGTCAGGCGCCGGCGCCCGCGTCACCGTCTCCGAAGTCGACCCGATCTGCGCCCTGCAGGCGGCGATGGACGGATATGACGTCCAGACGCTCGACGACATGGCCCCGAAAGCCGACATCTTCGTCACCGCAACCGGCAACAAGGACATCCTCACCGTCGATCACATGCGTTCGATGAAGGACATGGCGATCGTCTGTAATATCGGCCACTTCGACAATGAAATTCAGGTCGAAGGCCTGCGCAATTTCAAATGGGACAATATCAAGCCGCAAGTCGACATGATCACCTTTCCGGATGGCAAGCGCATCATCCTTCTGTCCGAAGGCCGTCTGGTGAACCTCGGCAATGCGACGGGCCACCCGTCCTTCGTAATGTCGGCGTCTTTCACGAACCAGACGCTGGCCCAGATCGCGCTGCACAAGAATGACGGGGAGTACAAGAACTCGGTCTACACGCTGCCGAAGCATCTCGATGAGAAGGTTGCCCGTCTTCACCTCAACAAGCTGAATGTTGGCCTGACAGAGCTGTCCGAAGAGCAGGCCGACTATATCGGCGTGACGCCGGAAGGCCCTTATAAGCCAGAGCACTACCGCTACTAGGCTGATGCTATAGGTGAAATTTCACCGATCGGCTTTGCCGGATTTCAAGCCCTCCGTGGTCAGGTCCCTGCCTGATCACGGAGGGTTTCTTCATGGGTCTTATGGCGCGGCTAGTGCTCGTGACGCTGACAGTGCTGCTGTCATCCTGCTCAGAGGCGATGCTGAAAGCCGAGAGCAATGGACGGCAGATCCCGCCGGATTATCCGCTCATGGTGGCGAGCGGCGCTGATCCGGCCATCCTGCAACAGGTCTCGGGCGGCCAGCCCAATCTCGTCAACTCGGGCGCGCCAACAGATTTCGAATTTGTCGATGCCGATCCGAATTGCCGGATGCCGCGCCCGTCCAGCCGGGCGAAGCTGGCCTTCGTCTACACCTATGGCGGCGGAGAAAAAACACCCCTTCAATATGTGGCTGATAGCAAGAACGCAGGGCAACTTCAGTCTCGTATAGACCGGCAACGCCTGATCGCCGGGTCGATGTCGGATTCCAGTTTCGAACAGTCTGCGATGGCGAGCCAGGCCGCCGCGTTTGCGCGCGGTAATTCAGTGGAATGGGTGACACGTATCGATGTGCTCGTGACCGAGACCGATGCGCCCGTATTCCTTGTCCTCACTTCCTACAATGCGGTGATGTGGAACATCCAGACGGCGTCCGGCGCGGACATCGACGGGATCATCGTGAGCGCATATGAAGGCGGCGCGATCGCCAATGGTGTCGATGAGCGGCGCACAGGTTTCATGGGGTTCCGCGGTGCGCCGAACCTGAGCTGCTACCTGAAAGGGCAGGGCCAGCCGGCGACTGTCGAGACACGCATCGCCGGGGCCAAAGAGCTCAATCCGGATTTCGATGCGTCGCGATACCGCGACCGCTGGGCGGAAGAATACAAG
>NZ_JBARZC010000659.1:0-3891 GCF_049649345.1 Henriciella sp.
CGGTTGTCTTCAAGAGTGCCTTCGCGCTCGTCGGCATGGGCGCTTATCTGGGCATCTACCTGGACCTTCCGATCACACTTACCGCAATCGTGCTGACGGTGGTGTTCAGCGTCATCAATATTGTCGGCGCAAAGGAAACGACCTGGCTACAGCGCATCCTTGTTTTTCTGCTGGTCGTCATTCTGACAGCGTTCGTGTTATTTGGGCTGGCAACCATTCGCGTCGAGAACCTCCTCAAGCCAAGTGACGGCTATGGGCCTCTCTTTTCGTCCGGATTTGTTGGCTTCGTTTCTACAATCGGCCTTGTTTTCGTTTCCTATGCTGGTCTGACCAAGGTTGCGAGCGTCGCTGAAGAAGTGGAGAATCCGGACCGGAATATTCCGCTCGGCATGATGCTATCACTGTTCACCGCCACGGCGATCTATACGTTCGGAACATATATTCTTGTTGCAGCGCTCGAGCCGGAGGCGCTGATGGAGAGCCTGACGCCCGTAGCGGATGGTGCGGCAGTCATTTTTGCCTGGATGCCTTACGACCTCGGTGTCATTCTGATCGTTGTCTCGGCGATCGCTGCTTTTGCGTCCACCGGAAACGCTGGCATCATGTCAGCCTCGCGATATCCGTTCGCTATGGCACGCGACAAATTACTTCCGTCTCCACTTGGTCAGATCAGCCGGTTTGGTACGCCGGGTCGAGCAGTTATCATGACATCGGTAGCCATGATTGTCGTCCTGCTCGTATTTGATGTTGCATCTGTCGCGAAACTGGCCAGCGCGTTCCAGCTGTTGCTGTTTGGCCTTGTCTGTCTTGCAGTGATTGTCATGCGCGAAGCCCGGATCGATGAGTACAAGCCCGGCTTCAGAACACCGCTTTACCCCTGGGTGCCCATCATCGGTATTCTCATCGCGTTCTGGCTCATTATTGAGATGGGTATCCTCGCAATCGGCTTTACCGGCACGGTCGTGATCGGCTGTGTGCTTTGGTACCATTTTTATGTGTCGGATACGCTGGGCAGGCGCGGGGCCATCTTTCATGTTCACGAGCGGCTTGGACAGCAACGCTATGAGGGAATTGAACACGAGCTGATGTCGATCATCCACGACCGGACAGAAGCAAGTAATCTTGCCTATGAAACGGTCGTTGCGAAGTCCGTTATGCTTGATCTTTCCAATGATGATTTTGATCTCGACCGGCTGGTCAAACTGATCGCTGACCACGCTGAGGATCGATTTGCTATTCCCGCAGACCTTATTCACGAAATCTGGGCGAGGAATCAGGCGGCTTTCCAGCCTCTGTGTCCTGGCGTCGCGATACAATATCTGACCGTTCAGGAAGTCTCGGACCCGGCTCTCTTTGTATTCCGTTTCAGGCCATCAGCCAAAAACAGCGTAGACGGTGCTCAAAATTATCACACCCTGATGTTCATGTTGTCGCCCACCCAGCCCGCTGGCCTCGATCTGCGCATTGTCGGTCATCTCGCAGAGGTCGCGCAAAGCGCTGGGTTTGCTCAGCGCTGGCTTGCGGCCAAGAACGAGAAGGAGCTCAACGAAATCCTGGTTCGAGATGACCATTTCCTGCATGCTCCCGCCGTGTCCATGCCGCTTGTGAACAGCCAGCTGGGATCTACGATTGAAGCCCTTGACCTGCCGGAGTCATGCCTCGTCATCATGATTGAACGGGGCAAGGACCTGATTATCGCTCAGCCTCAGGAGACGGTCAGGCCGGATGACATACTGACAATCATCGGTGAACCAAACCAGCTCAAGCTATTCTTCGACAAGTCCAGCTAGTGCACACCGCCTAGCCGCAGTCGATCGGTCGAACCACTGAAACGGCGAAGATGAAACCGGATAGCGCCAGTCGCTACAAATCGGGTTGGACACACCAGACTGCATCCGTTGTTTCCCGTCGGTTTTTCCCAAGTCAGCATCGAGGGCGCGTTGCCCTACGCCGGAGCTGACTTTCCCATGTCCCGTTGCGAATAAAGGTCCCGAATAAAGGTTCGTCCGGAGGCGAGGAAGAATAGCCCTGCCAACACAAAGAGGCCTGTTGCAACGACACACGCCCACTTTACCCCATGGGCGCGGGCCTCACGGCAGGATGCAATCAACTCCTCGGTCAGGCCAGGATCAGTCAGGCTGCAAGAGGCCGTGATCTGACCCGTCAGTCCAGCCGCGCCAATCCAGTTTGAGGACATTATATCGGCAACAATGCCCAGCGCTGGCGGCCCTGCACCGTAGCCAATGAGATTGACCACAAAGAGGAGTATGGCCACTGATGTGGCCCGAACTCTCAGGCTGACGACGGCCTGGGCGATATTGTACTGCGCGCCAAGGTAAAAGTACTGCAAGGTGCTGGCCGACATCAGCAGAATGAGCATCAGCGTACTGTTCCCGACGAGAAAGGCGGATGCATAAATCGGCGCGCAAATCAAAAAAGCGATTCCGGGCACCCATGTGGCTGCCGTGGCCGAGCTTCGTGAGGCTCTCTCGGTAAGATAACCACCAAGAAATGCGCCGAGCGTTCCGGCTAGGCCCACGGGCGCCATGAACATCAATGCCGTCTGAGCGGGCGTGTAACCGTGCGTGAATACGACGTGCTGTGGTTGCAGGCCAACCAGCGCGTACCCGGCAAACGCAGCAATCGTGGCGCCGGCCGTCATGATCCAGAAGGTGCGTTTGGACACGATTTCGCGCATGGCATCACGGAAGCTTGCACGCTCGACTTTCACAGTCCCCGCAGGGTCGGAATGACCGCGTGGCGGTTCCTTGACTGTCAGAAGGAAAACGATGCCGAGCAGGATTCCGGGCGCCCCAACGAAAATAAAGGCTTCCCGCCAGGTGAAATAGTCGAGGATGAAGCCGCCAAACACCTGCGCCAGCACGCCGCCCGCAGTGACACCCATAGCATAAATGCCGAGTGCTGTCGGGCGCGCACTTGGCGCATAGTAATCGCTTATCATGGAATTCGCTGGCGGCGTGCATCCCGCTTCGCCAACGCCCACCAGCATCCGTGCCAGCAACAGCGTCACGAAGCCCGTCGTGAATCCGCAAAGTACCGTGGCCAGCGACCAGAGGATAACGCACACGCCAATAATGAGCTTGCGGCTTACCCTTTCGGAGAGATTGGCGATCGGAATCCCGAGCAGCGTATAGAAGAGCGCAAATCCAATGCCCGAAAGCAGGCCGAACTGGAATTGTGAGAGCTGGAATTCATTGATGATCGGCACGCTGACGACGCTGATCAAAATGCGGTCGATGAAGTTGAATGTGTAGACCACAGTCAACGACATCAAAACGAAGGACCTGTAGCCAAATGTGCCGAAGCTCTTCCCGGCCGTGTCGTGCAGGCTTCCTGCAGCTTGCCCGGGCGCGTTAGAAACTGTGTCGCTCATACTTTTCATTGCCTCAAAAGGTGGGTCACAGGTCTCGCTTAAAACGAGCAGGACCCGCGCAAACGCATTTCCAAAGCGCCCCCGCCTTCATCCTGGCGTCACGATGGCTCAAGCCCCCGATAAGACGAAGGGCCTTGAAGCTAGAGTCCGCCAGTCCGCGTGAATAATACGAAATCCGAACAGCTTCGATAGCGAAAACCTATCGGAGTTATCGCCGCCATGGCCCGTACGATGCACCCTCGCGCGGTCGGCGCGCCTTAGACTTCGGGAGGTGGAACATTTTCAAAGGTTGGCTTTGACCCATTGTCCGGCTCAAGACCCCGCCATAGTCCGGGGACCGATCGGCAAGCCGACCGCCGGCCAGCTTGGCACTCGCCATCGGCATATGAGACAGCGCAAGATGCCTGCATTGCGAAACCCCTTGCCAGACGAGAGACTCGCGGCCATTATTACCGCCGGGAGACAAGTTATGATCGGTCAATCCGGCTTTGATCAAA
>NZ_JBARZC010000660.1:0-4646 GCF_049649345.1 Henriciella sp.
CGCACGACCGCTGGCCGCTTGTCGCCAGTCATGTCATCCACCGCACAGGCGACTTGGCGCCGGGCGAGCCGATCGTCTTCGTCGCCACCGCCTCGGCGCATCGCCGCGCAGCCTTCGAGGCGGCCGACTTCCTGATGGATTACCTCAAGACTGAAGCGGTCTTCTGGAAGAAGGAAACGACCAGCGCCGGCGAGACATGGATCGAGCCGCGCGCGGAAGACTATAAAGACAAGGCCCGCTGGGCCGCCAAAGCAGACTGAAAGACACACCCATGCACGGCATCAATGAGAACCTCGATTTCAAGCCCGTCCGCATCGCCGTCTTGGTGATGAGCGACACGCGCAATTTTGACACAGACACCTCCGGCACCACGCTGGCGCGCCGCATCGAGGAAGCCGGCCATGTCGTCGCTGACCGCAGGATCGTGCCCGATGATATCTACGCGATCCGCGCGCAGGTCTCGGCCTGGATTGGCGATCCTGAGGTGGATGTGGTCATCACATCGGGCGGCACAGGGCTGACGGGCCGTGATGTGACGCCCGAAGCGATCACGCCGCTCTTCGACAAGGTGATCGAGGGTTTCTCGGTGATCTTCCACCAGGTGAGCTATCAGAGCGTCGGCCTTTCGACGCTCCAGTCTCGCGCGATTGCCGGCCTTGCCGGCGGCACCTTCATCTTCTGCCTGCCGGGCTCGACCGGCGCGGTGAAGGATGGCTGGGACAAGGTCATCGCGCTGCAGCTCGACAGCCGCCACAAGCCCTGCAATCTCGTCGAGCTGATGCCGCGCCTCATGGAACACAAGGAGCATGATCATTGAGCGGTCTGACACATATCGGGCCTGATGGCCGCGCCCGCATGGTCGATGTCGGCGACAAGGCGGTGACCGCGCGAACTGCCATCGCGCAGGGCCGCGTCGACATGGCGGCTGAGACGCTGAAACTGGCGCTCGGCCGCGACACCAAAAAGGGCGACCCGATCGCGATTGCCGAGCTTGCCGGCATCATGGCCGCCAAGAAGACATCAGACCTCATCCCCCTCTGCCATCCGCTTCCGCTGACGAGCGTGAAGGTCAATATCGACGCAATCGAGAGTGAACACGCGCTCGCTGTAACGGCGCGCGTCAAAACGTCGGGCCAGACCGGCGTCGAGATGGAGGCGTTGACGGCGGTCTCCGCCGCCTGCCTGACGCTGTATGACATGCTGAAAGCCGTCGACAAGGCGATGGTGATCGGCGCCATCGAACTCGTTGAGAAGACGGGCGGAAAGTCCGGCGACTATCGCAAGGCCGGGTCATGAGCGGGCTTATTACTGTCGATGAAGCGCTCGGCCTTCTGGCGGCGCACACGCCGATCCTGGAGCATGAAACGGTCGCGACGGCAGGCGCGCAGGGGCGGATGCTGGCGGAGGATGTCCATGCCCGCGTGTCACGCCCCCCCGCTGCCGTCTCTGCGATGGACGGGTATGCCGTGCGGCTGGAGGATGTCCGTTCAGCGGGGACCACGCTCAACGTCATCGGCGAAGCGCCCGCCGGTGCGCCTTTTTCCGGAACGGTCGGCAAGGGCGAAGCCGTCCGCATCTTTACAGGCGGCGAACTCCCGGCCGGCGCAGACCATATCGTCATCCAGGAAGACGCCGATCGCGACGGGGACAGGCTCACGTGCCGCGAGGCCTATTCGGAGGCGCAATTCGTCCGCGCTCAGGGAATGGATTTCGAAGAGGGGGCCCTGATCCTTGAATCGGGTACCCGGCTCGGAGCGGCGGAGCTTGCCATTGCTGCGGCCGCCAATCTCGCATCCCTCAAGGTCACGCGCCGCCCGCGCGTCGGAATCCTCGCCAATGGCAATGAGCTGAAACCACCGGGCTCCGAGCTTGGCCCCGGCGAGATCGTCAACTCAAACCCGCCGGCGCTGGCCGCGCTTATCCGAAACTGGGGCGGCGAGCCGGTGGATCTCGGCACGGCGGCAGACACGCTGGAGGACATTCAGGCGCGGATCAAAGCCGCCAGGGACATCGACATTTTCCTGCCGGTTGGCGGCGCGTCAGTCGGCGATCATGACCTGATGCGGCCCGCCTTCGCTGCGGAGGGGTTCACGCCTGTCTTCGAGAAGATCGCCGTGCGCCCTGGCAAGCCGACATGGTTTTCCAAGGCCACCCATGCGCTCGTCCTCGGGCTTCCTGGCAATCCGGCCTCGGCGCTGGTCTGCGCGCATCTTTTTCTGCAGCCTCTGATCAGTGGCCAGAGGTTGCGCCATGTCAGAGCGAGGCTCGCCGCGCCGCTGCCTTCGAACGGCCCGCGCGAGCATTATATGCGCAGCGAAGCCTGGATCGATGAGACAGGTGTGCTCCTCGCCCGCCCGGCGGACAATCAGGACAGCTCGCTGATCACGCCATTCCTCGCAGGCAATGCGCTCTGCCGGCGCACACGAAATACGCCCGCACTCGAGGCGGGCGAACCGGTTGATATTGTCCTGATGAAACCGCTCGGCTGAGCGCGGTCAAAAGCGCTTATTCGGCGCTGTCATAGCCTGTCTGCGACATGATGTAGGCGATGACGGCCGTGCGGTCATCGGGCCGCCTGAGGCCGGAGAAGGTCATCCGATTACCCGGCAGGAAAGCCCGCGGGCTCTCCAGCCACTGGTCGAGTTGCTCTGGCGTCCACTCGAAATCGGCCTCCTGCAAGGCTTCTGAATACTCAAAGCCGGCACCTTCGCCCACTGTGCGGTCGAACACGCCGTGGAGGTTCGGGCCAAGCACGACAGGCCCGCCCTCTTCCAGCGTGTGGCAGGACTGGCACTGCAGGAAGACACGCTTGCCGCGGTCTAAATCGGCCGATGCGTAAGGCTCCGGCAGGCTGGCCAACTGGGCCGCAGGCGCGCTGTCGCTCTCACTTGCCGGGCTCACCGTGTCGTCTGCAGCAGCCTCGTCAGCGCCCGTTTCTTCCACTGGAGGCGGGGTCGGCGCGGCCTCTGCAGGCTCCTCGCCTGCTTCGCCACAGGCTGTGACGGCCAGCCCCAAGGCCACTGAAAATACTGTTGTGCGAAGACTCATCCCGGCTCTCCTGATTCCTGCTCGTCCTGTTGGCAACATTAGTGATCCCGCAGACCAGCGCAATGCCAATCGGGCCTGTCTTTATCAATCCGTGGACCGCTGCCAGCTAGCCGCGGTCGTTCGCCGGCAGATCGTTCACATCGCCCACATCGAGCAGCGGGGCCGCTTCGATCTTTTCCGCGTCGAGCAGCGAGACCAGGCGCAGCAGCGAGGCGACAAGGCTGGCCTGCTCCCATTCGGCGAGGTCTGAAAACCGCTTGCGGAAGGAGGATTGAAGAAGATCCGGCGCGCTTGAAAGCGTTCTGCTGCCATCTTGGGAAATACAGACCCAGACCCGGCGGCGGTCTGTCTCGCCCCGCCGGCGCTCGATCAGGCCGCGTTCCTGCAACTTGTCGAGAAGGATGGAAATGGTGGCCTGCTTGAGGTCGACGGCGCGGGCAAGATCGCCGGTCAGCATTTCGCCGCGCGCGCGAAGCACCTGCAGGACGAGAAGCTGCGATGCCGTCAGCCCCGTTTTGTGGGCCACGGTGCGCACATTTACCGCTGTCGCTTTCATGATACGGCGCAATGCGATCAGCGCCGCCTCGCTCTGGTCCGGCATTCCCTCGCTCCACGTGTCAGCGTTCACAGCTGAAAGTCTGATGTCTTCAAACCCTTCCGATAATTGCGGCATACACTGGAATCCTTTGAAAGCAAAAATGTTTTATTATCTAAATACACACGGAACATATGGTCAATTTCACGGGTTTTGTAGGAGGATGAAACAGTTTATACTATATGTCAGCGCAGGGGTTGATCGTATGCGAACCCCCATTAGATAGTTTGCCTAACAATATATGGTCTACGGAATGTTGCAGAACGAGCAAACAAAACGCGATGAAAACAATGACTTGCCGCCGAATCAGGCTGGCGGGATCACCATTGCTGCGCCGCTGAGCGAAGATGGCGCGGCCGTGCATGACCTCATCGCCGCCTGTCCGCCGCTCGACACCAATTCCCTGTACATGAACCTGATCCAGACGACCCATTTTGCGCAAACCTGCGCCCTTGCCCGCACGGGCGAGGAGGTCATTGCCTGGGTCTCAGGCCATATCCCGCCGCAGGAGCCGGACGTCTATTTCCTCTGGCAAGTCGCTGTCGGAGAGAAAGCCCGCGGACAGCGCATCGCCAAACGGCTCGTCGCTGACATCTTTTCCCGTCCTGAACTTCAGGCGGTCAAATATCTGAAGACAACAATCACATCGGACAATGACGCCTCATGGGGTCTTTTCCGGTCCATTGCGCGTTGGCTCGACGCGCCGCTCAATGAAAGCCCTTTCTTCGACGAAGACCGTCACTTCAAGGGCCGTCACGACAGCGAAATCCTCGTGACCATCGGGCCATTCGAGTTGCCGGCCGGCACCTGACACTTTTCCCGGCCACACTCACCCAACCAACCAGACCAAACAGGAGCCGAACGCATGCCGTTCACAGAGATTAAAGAAGACATTTTTGAACGACGGGAATCGCAGGTTCGCAGTTATTGCCGCAACTTCGATACGGTTTTCGTCAAGGCCCAGGGATCGGAAATGACCGATGCCGACGGCACAACCTATATC
>NZ_JBARZC010000661.1:0-3675 GCF_049649345.1 Henriciella sp.
CGGCGAACAGAGACGTCAGGAGCGTCGTACCGGAACGCGGCAAGCCCAGCGCGCAAACCAGTTTCCTGGGAAGCGGGGCTGGGTAGAAATAGGTCGTTTTGGGATCGCGCTCACCGGCGTCAGACCCGGCCTTGCGGGCGACTAGCGTCAACGCGCCGACCGTATGCTGAACCGTCACACCATAGCGCGAGGAGGCGAGAAATTTGAATTCGGCCTCCTCAAACCCAATTGCCTTCAGCTTGTCCAGTATGTCCCAGCCCGGGATGGAGAAGACCAGCGACCCGCCCTCTGGATCGACGGGGTTTCCATGATACTCCGGCTCGGTCAGATACTTGATCTCTCCGTCCTTCGACAGTTGAGCCTTGACCAGTGTTTCCGCTCGCCCCGGGCTGAACGGAAATGATGAAATGAGAACGCCGCCCGGTTTCAGGATGCGGCCGATTTCCTCAAGCGCGCGATCGAGATCCGGCACGTGTTCAAAGACATCACCGCTGAAGAAGACATCAAAACTTGCGTCTGCGTAGGATATGTTCTGCAGGTCCAGATGAGGGATCGGAAAGTACTGAGCTCTGGCGGCTTCATCGGGCAGATACTCGGCGCCGAGGAAGTAGGGATAATGCCCCCTCAATATGCAGGCGGCCCTTGTAATGCCTTCGGCCGCAAGAAGCCGCAGCTTGGGATTGTTGAGCCAGCCATTCCGGTGAAGCTCGATATAGGTTTGCAGCAGCAAGGCCCGTTTTCGGGAATTGAGCTGATGCGAACTGATCGATTCCCGAATATTCTTCGACCCGATCGTCACATCTGACGAGGGGCGATAAATTCCGGTAAACGGCTCGACATAGCCCCTGTCGCGGACGTCCTGAATGATCGTCTCGATCATTTCGTCGCGATTGCCGAGGCGCTGGGCGAGATTTTTCCAGTCCTGTAGCGAGGCTAGGCTTTGATGGATTTCCGGCATTCAGAGCGTCCCACTCAATCGCTTTTCGCAGAGGCAGTTAGTGACTGCACGAGGTTTTGGAGCTTAGCGCGGGTCGTACCGATCCCGTATTTTCCAAGCGCGAAATTCTGGCCCTGCACAGAGAGCTTTTCCCATAGCTTTTCGTCTGCATAGGCTTTCCCGATCTGCTGGGCGAAGCCAATAGTGTTGTCAGCAACAAGGATGTGCTCCCCGTCGACAAGCCCCATACCCTCGGCAGCAACACGGGTTGCGACAACAGGCACCCCCATTCGCAGCGAGTTTCCGACCTTGCCTTTCACGCCTGCGCCATACCGAAGAGGCGCGATCGTAAGCCTAATATTTTCCAGATAGGATTCCAGATCCTCGACAAAGCCGACAACATTGATGTCCTTGTCCGAGAAAGCCTGAAACTCATGCGGCATGTGACTGCCGATGATGTGCAGGCGCGCGTCGATTTCGAGCTCTCGCACAGCTGGCCAGACGTCTTCGACCAGGTGATGCACCGCATCAATGTTCGGCGGGTGGCGATAGCCCCCGATAAACGCGATGTCGGTGCGCTCCTTGAATCCCTTCTTGCGCTCGAAGTCCTCGTAGATGAGCGGGATTACAACGCTTGGGAACGGGCCGATCTCATTGCGCAGATACCCGACTTCATAGTCGGAGACGACGATTGTCGCGTCCGCATTGCGGCACGTTGCAAGCTCAATTTCCTTCAAACGATTGGCTTCGGCCAGAAGGTCTAGATCGCCGGAAAGCTCGCTTTGCCTCTGCAGGCGCAGATGGTGGATATCAACCGTGTCGAAGATGACAGGCTTTTCCGGATAGAGCTCTTTGAGCGCGTTAAAGAACATGCCGCCCGTCGTCACTCGCGACAGGATGAAGAGGTCAAAATCCTCGCCATTGTCGAGCACATACTGGCGCGCATCCTTCACGCTTGGCGCATAGAGAACTTCTGCGCCCAGGCGTTGAAGGTCACGGCTATACTTGCCTTCCCACTTCAGACATTCCGGCACGAAGGTGACGCGATACCCCAGATCGCAGAAAATGCTGACATAGTTGAAGGCCGTTATCGAACCGCTGTCCTTGTCGGGCTTGGGGACTTCGGCATCAAAGATCAGGATTCGAGCTTTTGGCTGGCGGTCGACAGCCTTGCGGGACAAGTCCCCCGGCTCTCCAAACTCGGCGAGCTCCTTCTTCCATTTCTTGAGGAAGGTCTTCTGATTGATCGCCTGATATTTCTTGACGCCGCTCGTAATGTCGGTGCCGGACGAAATACCTTCATAGTGCACGACGGTTGAGAGCGGCTGGTAGATAACTCGCCGGCCGGCCGCGCGCGTCTTCATCGCGAAATCGGTATCTTCATAATAGGCCGGCGCCAGCTCTTCAGAGAAGCCGCCCTGCTCGTCCCAGAACTCTTTCGGGATCAGAATGGCGGCGCCCGAAATGTAATCGACATCGCGCTGGAAATTGTAAGCCGGGTCCATCGGGTCGCTCATGCGGCCATAATTCGCGCCGCTGCCATCGCTCCAGATGATGCCGCCGGCTTCCTGCAGAAGACCGTTCGGGTAAACGAGCTTGGACCCGACAAGGCCTGCTTCCGGGCAGCGCTCGAAGGTCGCGACAAGCTCATCAAGCCAGCCATCGATCACGGCCGTGTCATTGTTCAGGAAGAAGACGTAGTCTCCCTTGGCGCTCTTGGCCGCCTGATTACAGGATTTGAGGAAGCCCAGGTTCTGCTTGTTGACGAGGACGCGGATCGGCCCGAACCCATCAAGTTCATCCTTCAGCAGTTTGCCGGATCCGTCGGGCGACTTGTCATCAGCGATGATGATCTCAAACGGCGTTTTATCCGCCGAATCCAGCATGGTGAGGACACACCGCAGCGTATACTCGACGCTCTGATAGGCTGGCACGATCACCGATACGCGCGGCGCGTTCGGCATTTTGCGGTCTGACGCCTTGATGGCCTCGATAATGCCCTCTGGCGAAAGGCCGATCGTCCGGTCGAAAAAGGGTTTGGGTGGCAGCGGTGAACGCCCATGGCTTGCGCCGCTGTGCAGGAACTCCAGGAGCGGTGCTTCACCCCGCTCAGCGATATCCGGGTATTGCTGTAGATAAAACCGCTGGCCGAATTCATCGCTCGGCTCGAACCAGACCATGTGCCCCTGGCGCACATAATGGTTCATCGCCGACTCGCCTTCCAGGAAATGCTGGCCGAACTGGCGTTCATATTTTTTCGGATCAAAATACGGATTGGGCCGCGCGCCGGCCTTCAGGCCTTTGGTTTTGAAATGTGAGAAAGGCTCGACAGATTTGTGCAGCTTGTTGGCGCGGCTGTAATAGGCGCTGTCAAACAGCGGATGCGGCCAGAGATGCTTCTCGTGATAGTAGCGTAGATAGTGGATCACAGGGTGGACGTCTGTATGGCCGTGCTTTCTGCGATAGAAGACAGGGTCGAACATCCCGTCCGTCGAAACGCTGGTCAGTTCGTTATCGGCGCCGAACAGGAGCCTCAGCTGGTCAATCCTATCCGAGAGGGCGCCTGTACAGCCAATTTCGAAGACGTCTATCAGGGGGTGCGGTGAGCGCTCTTCCTTGATCCCGTGCCTGAAGAAATGAAGAAGAAGTTCGTTCGGCGTCAGGCTGGGTTTTGGTTTGAGCTGGCCAGCATAAAAGTCGGCGTTAAAAAAACTGAAGGCTTCCAGCCGGTCATCGCT
>NZ_JBARZC010000662.1:0-7017 GCF_049649345.1 Henriciella sp.
TGAGGAGCCAAGGGTGATTACTGTAAGGGAAGCCGCGCGTTTGCAGGGGTTTCCTGACAGCCACGTGTTTCATTCAACAATTTGGCATTCATTTAGAATGATCGGGAATAGTGTGTCTCCTATCATCGCGGAGGCGTTACTTTCTGCAATTAAGGAAAAGATCTCCTCGCAACGAAGTCGCGAAAAAGTGGCAGCCTGAGCTAGTGCGCCAGACTGCAGCTCGCCAATCACCACCCGCCCATCCACTACCCCACACCAACCCACCTGACTGCCCTATTCCAGCGGCCGCACCAGCCCGTCCTTTGAGACCCCCACCCGCCTGCCACGGAACCTCGCCCTCCCGGCGCGCATTCCTTTGGCAACAGTCATTCAAAGGATACCATCCATGGCCGACGCTCCGGGAAAGAACCAGCCACTCATCGCCGCCGCCGCCCTTGTCGGGACCGGTGTGCTGCTGCGCCAGTGGAAACCGACCCTGCTCGACATGCCCGACCCAAAGAAAAAGCGCCCGCATGTCGATAGCGGCCTCAGCCGCAAAGTGCGCAAGGCGCGCGATGGCGTCGCGAAAATTGCCCTGCCGTCAAACATGGTGCGCTCGATGGGCAATTCGCTTCTGGCGCTCGGCGGCGGGATCGTCGCGATGCGGCTGCTCGATGAAGTCGTCGAGGACAATGAGCGGCTTTTCTAGGCCGGAAACGGCTCCGGGAAGCCTGTCCGCGGGACCCATGACTGACCTCTGAACTCCCCTACCCTGCCACCTGCGCGGCCCCCACAGCCTCCGTCACCGGATACTTCTCCAGCATCGCTGTGCGCTCCGCGATCGTGTTGTGGCGGCGGAAATTGTTCATCGCGTGGGCGAGGCCGAAATCCTTGACCGGCAGGTCTATCGCGCCAATCTGCAAATCCGCTTCGAGCCCTCTCAGAAGCTCGCGCTCGCGCTCATCATGGCTGTGGATCCTGGGGGAGAGGAATTTGCGGCTGCCAATATAATGGCGCACCCGCGCGGCGTCCCAGAAGCGCGTGCCGATCGCCCATTGCTGAACATTGTAATCGAGCGGCAGGATCCGCAGATCGCCATTGATCGTCATGTTGATCGGGCACTGGTCGCGCGTCGCGCAGGCCTCCATATAGGCGCAGCCCTCGATATGTCTGCGGATATTCCGGCGGTAGCGCGCCAGGAAGTCGACCGCCTTCCATCGCGCCGCATTCACCGCCAGCACGCCTGAATTGATGTAGGCCGGAGACAGCTCGGCATTGAGGCAGTTGAGATAGAATTCGGGCCGCGCGAAATTCGCAAAGTCGAGCACGCCGGCGGCCAGCTCGTCGAAACCCGTCAGGCAGGACAGATCGGGCTGGTCGAAAAAGAGCACATCACTGTCGAGGTAGATGATATAATCATACTTGGCCGCCAGCTGGTTGATGACGAAGGGCTTTACGAAGGCGGTGCCCGTGATGTGCGCATGCAGGCCATCGCCGACAGATTCCTCGAACTTCTCGCTGGCCGCATTCAGGGACAGGGTTTCCACAGTGAGAACATGTCCGGCCTCCCGGGCAATCGCTTCGAGCTGCTCGCAGGGGCGGCTGTAGCCATACTGGAAGAAATGGATGTGCAGACCCGTCCCGGCGGCGCGCATGAGCGAGCACAGCGAGTACTGCGTCATGTCATGATAGTTTTCGTCACACGCGTAAAAGAAGGCGGTGCTGGGTGAGATCATGCCGGCGCCTTTCACGTTTTACCTGCCTGTTGCTTCGTCTTAACCAGCACACTTTGTGCAACTCAATAGGATTCAAGGGCTTAGACGGTTAAAATCGGATTTTTGCCTTCAGAGCGGGCAGGCGAGCGGGACATTATTGCCATGACTGCGCCAGAAAATGACGCCTGCCCGAAAATTTAATGTTCGCGCCTTGCAGCTGGGCCCCGTCCGCGCTCTCTGTCGCAGCCTCTACAGAAAGGGCCGGAATCGCCCGCTGCGACTTGTCCACAGCCTTGTTGCAAACCTGTGCAATTCTCACAAAAAGCGACTTGCCCCCTCTCGACTCACCCGCGTTGTTGAGAGAACGTTTCGGTACGCCAACGAAAGCCGAGGCGGGGAGCACACCCCGACAGACGGCGCGCTGGCGAGACCATCGCCCCCGATGTGTCGGTCAGGCCAGGAGCGAAACGGTGAGAGCCGGTTGAGCAAAGGGCCAGGCGCAGGCAGCGGGACCAAAGCAGGCGATGGCCGCATGAGGGGAACTATAGACCCATATTGCGGGGCCGTAGGTCGCGACCGGGGCACGATCCGAAGCGCGACGGCCAAAGGTGAAGAGCTTCCCTTTTGGGGAGTTTGAGCCAGCGGCAGCCAAAGGCAGTCGTTTCTCGTACGACGGGATACGGGCGCTTGAGGCAACCGGAAGCGGTGTGTCCAGTGCACAATGGGACGCACCACCGAAGGAAGCCATGAGTGACCGTCCCAGATCACAGAAGATGATCGGCCCGAGGCTCAAGGCCATGAGGTGATGGCTCTGGGACTGAAGACAGACTGAAAGCCTGACGCAAGGAGGGTAGACAGAACGCCGGAAGACCAGAGGTGACCCAAAGGCCAAGATCGGCAGGCCGGCCCGGCGGGCCCAAAACCGGACCGGCAGGCCAGATCTATAAACGGGCAAATGGACCGCGCCCGGTTAGACAAGGTGTCAAAGCCTTCAATGACCGGACAAGGAAAAGGCGCCCAGGGTGCTCGGACCCCGGACGCCTCATTCGCTGTCACAGGCAGGTGAGTAACCGATTCGAGACACCAGGGGAAGACGCGAAGTCCGATTTTTCGGATGACGCGTCTTTCTCGCATTTGGGGCTTCGGAAACGCTCGCATGGCGATCATATGATCGTACAAGGCTTTGGCGGGCGTGATCGCAAAGCTGCCGCGCCAAGCCTCTCATCCCCATCCTCCTTCATCTTTTTCGAGAACCGATTCGCGCGATGCGCGTTTTACTCCTGACAAACACACGTAAAGGATGAGACAGATGAGACTGACCAAGACAAAGAAAGCCGCGCTTGCGGCCATTCTGGCAGGCGGCATGGCGCTGTCTGGCTGCGTGACCGCCGCTATTGCCGGCGCGGCCTATGTCGCCGGCGAAGAAATCAACGAGAATGATGGCGATTTCGACCCGCTGGATGAGGTTGTCGACGGCGAATAGCTCGCCGACCATCCACACACGACACCCTCAACCAGCAAAACGGCCCGGACATGGCTCGCACCCGTCCGGGCCGTTTCCCGTCAGGCTTTCCAGAATTTAATGCAGCCGGTCGGCACGCTCGCGCGTTCTGCCCCTGACCCTTCGTTATACAAAGGACTTCAAGCCGATGAAACTCGACCTGGACAAGATCGACCCGAAACCTCTCATCCTCGCCGGACTTCTCGGCGCGAGCCTTACGCTGACAGGCTGCTTGGCCGCCGCGGCAGGCGGTGGCTATGTCGCCGGCGAAGAAATCGCCGAAGACGATGGTGACTTCGACCCGCTCGATGAGGTGGACGAATAGACACCCCCTATGACATTCCAACGATCGCGCAGGCGCCGGCATATCCGGATGCCTGCGCCCTCAAACAAGGCTGACCCTCGATGAAACTCGCTCTTCCCCTCTGCAGCACCGCCCTTTTCCTGTTTGCCGCCTGCACCCCCGGCAGCCCCGCTGTCGAAGAGGCCGATAATGACATGGCCCGCAATCCCGATATGACGGCCGACAATGCAGAAGTAGACGCCGCGCCGGAGCTGGCGACCGAAGATCCGGCCGGGATGGATGACGATGCCGACCCGATCGACAGGACCGAGGAAGGTCTGCCCGAGCCGGAAATCGAATGGGCCACCATGCTCTCGGCCGAAACCCCCTATATCAACACGTCAGGCGCGCCGATCCCGGCCTATGAAGGCCCGTCCGCCTCAACCGAACAGGTTGGCGTCCTCGCCCCCGGCGATGGCGGCCTGATCGAAATGTGCGCCCAGGGGCTCGAATGGTGCGAGGTCAGCTTCAATGGCGGCGCCGAAAGTGGCTATGTCGAGATGTCGAACATGGAGATGGATGAGGGGTAGGCAGTCCAAGCACACACAGTACTTGTGCAAGCTGTCACTTCAACGAGATGCGTTTACTTCGAACTGACCACTAATGTCCGTCGGCGATCCACTGTTCGGCCATTCGGATCGCTTCGGCCAACATATCCAAGTTATCGTCCAACTCACCCATCGAAAGAAGATCGTAGTCCCCGCGTTCCCACATCACCAATTCGCGCTCACCCTTGATCTTGGGATACATGGAGAAGACGCCTCGAGCGGTACGAAAATCGGTCAGGGAGAAAAGAGCATCTTCATGGATAGTCATCCACAAGCGCTTTTGGAAATCCGACAAATTGGTGGTAGACCATCCCAAGCACGTTAGCACGTTGAAACGGTCCTCCCCCGCTACAATTGCGGTCGGTTTTACCGGTAGCTTCAGCCCTGCGGAGACCCGAAATGCGACTACTTGATCATCAAAGGCTGGTACTCCCTCTAGTCCCAACGCGCTGTGGTAATCGAAATAGGCCTGCAGAAATTCGTGATTGCACTTACGATTCTGCTCACTCTTAAGCCGCTGGACCATTTTGATCAGCGTGCCTTCGTCCAGCCCCCAATGCACATGATCATGTATGGCATTGTATGCGGTCTGATAAGAAATTCGCGGTGAGCCCTTTTTGAATCTGTAAACGCTTCTCGCGGTGGCATCCAACGTCGTACCGATAAATCGAACGGCATTGTGTGCTGCTGGTGGATTACGAACGTCCAACTTTCCACTCCTTAGTGGGTTGTGACGGTTTGATACCAGCCCAGTATCGCTTCGTCAGTGATTTCCATCCCACACTTTGTGGGAGATTTGTGGTTGTAAACGCGGTCCCAAGGCCCACCTGGGATGTGCGACAACTCAATCAGCTGACCATAGCTTAAGTCGAACACTCTGTTGACCGCAATTTCGATAATTTCTCGATCAACCTGTGAAAAGGTATCGTAGGCTGGCACCTGCTCTTGCGTTCGAAAGCAATAACGTTGCGCTCTGCCGCGGATCTCATCGCGCCCGTACTTCCTGAACTCCGAGTATAACTCTCGAAAAACTGGCCCGAACCCCCACGCTTCAACTTTTGCGTCAGTTATTCGGCAACCTGTCGAAACCAAATAGTGCTCATGCACAAAATAGCAGATCTTTATTACCTCGATATTGGAAAGATTTCTGCTTCTAGCTTCGCAAAAGTCCAACACATAGTTTGCAATAGCTCGAATGTCGTAAGCCATCATTTGCAACTACTTTGGTGTTTAAGAATCATCGGCAGCCTCCGATACTCGTTCAAAATCATGAACGAAATACGATTGCAATTCACATCTTTGTCGCTCCACAGGCCGCACCACGTCGTCTATTTAGAACATATCATGAACTTTGACAATTCCATGCGATTTTCTGCCAAGTGATTCGCTATTCGCTTGGAGCAGTCTAAAGGAATTGACCCCCTTCCCTTCTCCCCCAAATCCCGCTTAGAAAGCCCGTCCGACTTTCCCGTCCAACCAGAATGGTGGCTGCTGGTAGATGTTCGAACTTGTTGCGTTGCATGAAACCGATCCGAAACGGGTCGCCCAGTTCCTGACGATCAATCGCGAGCGCTTTCAGCCCTTCGCGCCGACGCGCACCGACCATTACTTCACGGCCAAGCACTGGCGCGATGCGGCCAAGCTGGCGCGCAGCGAGTGGAAGGATGACAAGGCCTACCGCTTCTGCATCGTTCTCAAGGGCGAGGAGGTGATCGGCAAGGTCGATCTCGACCATGTCGCGCGCGGGCCGTTCCAGTCGGCTGTGCTCGGCTACATGCTCGACCGGCGCCATGAGGGACAGTCGGTCATGCGCCGCGCGCTCGACGATGTGCTGGCGCTCGCCTTCGGGGAGTTCGACCTCAACCGCGTCCAGGCCGCCATCATGCCCCATAATGAGCGCTCGCTGACGCTCATCAAACGGCTCGAATTTCGCGAAATCGGGCTCGCCCAGCGCTATCTGAAGCTGGACGGCGAATGGCGCGATCATCTCCTTTTTGAGAAAAACGCCGCCGATTTCGCCTCTTAAGCGAGTGCCTGGCGGCCAATTTGCGTTCAGCCAGCATTAAACAGGCATAATGTATGCATGTATGGGTTGACCGCCTCGCCCGCGACAGTCCTAAATGGATTTAGAGGGACTGGGGCCATTGCCTGTGACATTTGAGTCGCAGGTATCACGAGTAACGCGTAGATTGGCCGCCATGGACGCTAAAGACAGCCCTCCCCCCAACGCACTGCCGACAGTGACGCCGATACAGGCGTCGACATCGCCCTCGCGGCATTTGCAGACGCTGGCAGAGGCCCGAGACAAGGGCCGCACCTTTGGCTGGATGGGGCTTGGCCTCGCCTTTGCCTGGTGGGGCGCAGCCTTTGGCGGCGCTGTCGCGCTGATCGGGCTTGATCAATTGTCGGAATATTCGGCTGCCGTGATCGGCGCTGGCGCTGTCGCGCTCGCCATACCCGGCTTCATGCTGGTGCTCGCCGGCATGCTGGCACGCGAGAATGCACGGGCCGCCTCGACCAATGCAGTCGTGCTGGAAGCGGCTGCCCGCCTGCTCGCCCCGCTCGAGAAAACCGGCTCGGACGCGACCGTCTTTGCAGAGCTGATGAAGAAATCGGCCGGCGAAGTCGACCGCTCCATGGCGCATGCGCTGTCCTCTATGAAGGCGATGGCCGGCGAAATTTCCGATGAAAGACAAAGGCTTGAGAGCGTCTCTTACGTCGCCGCCGACAATGCCAAAGAACTGTCGGCGCGCCTTGGTGAGGAGCGCAAGGCGCTCGAGATCCTAGCGTCCGACATCAATAAACAGACCGAGATGATGGGCGAGGCGATCCCGCGCCAGGCCGCGCAGATGCGCGATTCTGCCAGGGCCGCCGCGTCCGATATCGCCAAGGCCGACCAGGCTCTAGAGATCCGTCTGGAGACCCTCAACT
>NZ_JBARZC010000663.1:0-6361 GCF_049649345.1 Henriciella sp.
GATTCCTCTCACAGTTCTGAAGGGCTTTGGTTAAACCCACCCGCAAAATGTTGGGCGGGCGCCCCGACAGGATTGCCGCTTGCTTAGGCGTCATTCTCTCTACAAGCAGCAGCGAAGTCGCGACACGCTCGACATAGGTTAGTTGATTGACCCAATTGCCGAGGGATCCATCATTCGAAGCGGCCCGCGTCGGCGTGATAACAGCGCCCTTTCGGTGCACAGCATCGTCGAATGCGTCGAAACCAAGTTCGAACAGATCGAGTTCGGAATAATCCCGGTCGGTCGAATTCCCCGCCCGGTTAGCGCTTAAGAAGGCCTCTCTGAGAATACTGTCAGCGAGTTTGTGGTCCCTGGTCAGAATCAGTCCCATTCGCCGCAAGCGGCGCAATAGCGGTTCGTTCGGGTCCGATTCTATGGAGGAGTTCGTCAAGCAATATGTCCCGAGCCTTTCGTTATCCTACCTCACCCTCGGCTCGCTGCATTAATCTGCGTCAACTCGTAGTAGCCCATTGCGTTTCGGCGGGCTGCGGCGGTCCGGCGTAATAAGGCTGAGCTTCTTGAGGTGCAGATAGTCGGTGTCAAAATGAGAAAGCCGGGCCAAGCGCTCCCGATCTTCAAGGATGATCGATCCCCGCTCCTCGGATATGAGCCCGGACCTGCGCATTGCCGACATTGTTCGTGAAACGTGCACCGGTGTCAGTCCAAGCGCATCTGCAATGTCTGACCTTGTGACAGGCATGACGAGCTGATCTGTCTCCTGGCCTGTCGCGCCGACATATCGCCGGTGCAATTCAAGCAACATGTGGCCGATCCGCTCGCGAGCCGATCGCCGGCCGATCCGCACAATCTGCTCGCGCAAGATCGATTCTTCCTGCACCGCCGCCCACCAGAATGCAGCGGCCAGCCGCGACGACTGTCCGAGCATAGCAATAAACGGTTTCGACGGAATTACGGAAACCTCGCACTCGGTTATGGCGGTAACAGTGTGGTCGGCCTTCAGGTCAGCGAGGGACTGCAGGTCGAAGACGTCGCCTGGAAGCATGAAATTGACAATCTGTCGGCGTCCGTCTTCCAGAAGCCGGTACCGCAGAGCCCATCCGGACTGGAGAATGAACACTTCATTTGCGTCTTCGCCGGCAACGATCAGATCTTCGCCCGCGTCGAAAATGCCATCTTTCTTGTCTAGCTTGGTCAGAGGCGACCAGGCGTCGTCTGCCAGATCGACATATTGAGCGAATTTGTTTTTAAACACTTTCATGCCTTTTCGAAGCTCCTTGGGCGGCGAAGGTCCTGATTTCACGATGTCTTCGTCGACTTTCGGAACAGATTACCGCTGTAGCCGTTATTGTAGTGATAGATGATTAGAGGAGAAATGTATGGCTACCAAGTCACCTAGTACCAAATCGAACGGATCAACAGTGGTCGCGGACAATGCTGCAAAGGCAGCACAGTCGGATTATGACGCTCTGAAGTCCGATCTTTCGCAACTGCGCGACGATGTCGCCTCTCTCGCCGGGAACTCTGGCAAGTACATCAAGGGACGCTCTTCGGAGGGTCTCGAAAAAGGTTATGCCCAGTCGAAAGAATATTTCGAAAAGGCAAAATCAGAGGCCTCGAACGGTCGCGAATATGTAGAAAACAAGGTTCGCGAAAATCCATTGACCTCAGTTGGCATCGCATTTGGAACCGGGGTACTCCTCGCGGCACTTCGTCGCCGCTAGGTAACCCATAATGGATGTTGCAAAACTTAGGATTGCCGCGTGTGTCGGTGCAGCCTTTTTCGGCTTCATCGGCACAACGGCATTATGCGTGGCTGGTACGCTCGCCCTTGTGCCCGTAATGGGACTTATATGGGCGACGTTCACGATGGCGTGCGTCATGCTCTTTTTCGGGTGCATCTGCGCGATCATTTTCCTGAAGCCCAGCAAAACGACGGAAGAGGAGCTCGATCAATTCGAGAATGCGACGGCCGATATGCTGGCCGAGCTTCCATTCGATACGATTGCGTCAATTGTCGAAAAACGGCCTATTGCTGCCGCGTCCATGGCACTGGCAGCCGGCTACCTAATCGTATCCAATCCAGATCAGGCAGCGAAAGGCTTGCAAAAGCTAGTGGATGAACTGATTTAGATCAGGCATGCCCATGCCATTATTGCGTTCTCAGATGACGTCCTGCGAGAATCCCGCGGAGGGCGCTTCATGCTGAGAACAGCTTTTCTCGTCATATCAGCCCTTACTACAGGGGTCAGCCTTGGCCGTAAGGCCATTGATACGGCGGTTGAACGCAAGAAACAGTCGATAATCGATCAGGCGGCGAAGGATGCGCGCGAGCGGATCCGGCATCATGCAGAGCTGTACCTCAGAAACAGCATTACGCAGTTCGTCCAGGCTGTCTTCATCAAGACATTATTGCTGGTCGGCGCTTGGATCGCTTACAGGACGGGTCTGGTTCCCCACACCGTATTGTCGCTGATTGTCGGCGCCCTACTGCTCGTCTTTGTCATACGCGATTTTATCGTGTTTTTCCCGACGGGCCGGATGATCGCAAGTGAGCTGCACACTCATGGCTGGCATCCCAAACGGGCCGTCAGTGAGACTGTAGCCGCCCTGGTGTTCGAGCAGGTTCTGACCGAAGCAGGAGAAATAAAAACCGGACGAGTTACGCAGATCATGCTCGCCTTGTCGGGTCACAAGATGGACAATCTGACCCAGGAAGTGGCCGGGAAAGTGTCAGCGATCGCCAAAGAAACCAGCTGGCAGGACCTGCGCCCCTTCATGCTCGCCGCTGCCGGCAAATTCGTTGTACTATCAGCCCTTTATTCTACTTTCGTGTTCATCCTTCTGCATAGCGCGTAAACGGACCCGGACTTAAATCATTACCCGACCGTAAACATTGTCATACCCGTGTGGAACTGCATCTGTGCCGCGGCGTTTTTTGTTTGGTATTAAGCAGAAAGCGAGGGAGTGATCCCATGCAGATTTTAATCAAGACAGCGCTCGCAGCGTCATTCGCATTCACAGGCGCACTGACAGCTTCAGCAGACATGATTGAACTCACGTCTGCAGAAAAAGGCGAGGTGAGCCAAGCCTGCAAGATCGGTCTTCCGCTCATTCCAGTCGCCTCAGACTTTGGCTATGAGACGGGCCAGTTTGCCCTCCCGATTTCAGGCCAGGATGGAGAGGTGCGCTCTGCTCTCATCGTCAGTGAGACCGCGCTTGAGGAAATCCCTGAGTGCAAGGCTGAAATCGAAGCCTTTGCCGAGCATTCGACTGAAGGCAAAGACGCCGTTTCCTAAAATTGCCGATTGGTGCGGGCGGCCGGGATTGAACCGGCAAGGCCGTAAGGCCGAGGGATTTTAAGTCCCTTGCGTTTACCAATTTCGCCACGCCCGCAACCCGTGTGACCGCCTCTTATGGTCAATCCCCTGCCCGCGCAAGGACGGGCGCTATGTGGCCCGTTCGAAGATGGCTGCCAGACCTTGGCCGCCGCCAATACACATCGTCTCCAGCCCATACCGCGCTTCACGCCGTTGCATCTCATTGAGCAGCGTCGTCAGGATACGGACACCCGTGCAACCGACAGGATGGCCAAGCGATATCCCGGATCCATTGGGGTTGAGCCGCTCATAATCTTCCTTCTGGAAACCGAGCGCTTTGGTGCAGGCCAGAACCTGCGACGCGAAGGCTTCGTTGAGCTCGATCACATCGAGGTCCGACAGCTTCAGTTCAGCCCGGTCCAGCGCCTTGGTTGTCGAGGGGACCGGCCCAATACCCATCACTCCAGGGCCGACACCCGCCACTGACCAGGACACCAGCCGGGCAAGCGGCGTCAAACCATACTTCTCAGCCGCCTCCGCTGTGCAGACGATACAGGCTGCCGCGCCGTCATTCTGGCCGGATGCATTTCCGGCTGTCACGGTCGCGTCGGGATCAACCTTGCCGCGGATAGGGCGAAGGGTGGAAAGTTTCTCGATATTTGAATCCGGCCTGATGTGTTCGTCCTTGTCGACCACTGTCTCCGATTTGCGGGACTTTACAGTGATGGGAATAATTTCGGCGTGAAATTTGCCAGCCGCCTGCGCTGCGGCGGCTTTCTTGTGGGAATTGACGGCAAACTCATCCTGCGCCTCTCGCGAAATCTGATAATCTCGGCGCAGGTTCTCAGCCGTTTCTATCATGCCGCCTGGGACCGGAAAGTTCTTGCCGCCTGCTGTATAGCGTCCACGTGAGAGACCGTCATGAAGGGTAAGGCCGTCGCCCTTGATCTGCCATCTCATATGATTTGAGAAGAAAGGCGCGTTCGACATGGATTCAGCACCGCCTGCGATCATGACATCGCTTGCGCCTGTCGCGACTTGCATGATCGCGTAAATCACGGCCTGAAGACCAGATCCGCAGCGGCGGTCAATTTGTATTCCGCCTGTTTCGATCGCCAGTCCAGCATCAAGTGCAACGACACGGCCAAGTGCCGGCGCTTCCATGGATGGATAACATTGTGCGAAAACGCAGTCCTCAACAGCGTCGTGAGGCAGTCCTGTACGCTGGATCAGCGTCCTTACAACTTCTGACGCCAAATCATGCGCATGGACGTCCCGAAAGCTGCCTCCAAAACCACCAACCGCTGTCCGCAAAGGCGAACAAATAACCGCATCTCTCACACAAAATCCTCCCAGAAATTGTGTGGACTACACTCAATTCAGGAGGAGCTGACAAGAGCCAGTTCGCCGCAATTTCCCGGAAGTCCGGCTCACCCTCCCACAGCGACGAATTCGCCATTGGCATAAGTGACAGAACGAATGTCCACTTCTTTCAGATTGGACGAATTGGTGTTGGGCTGTTTCACCCAAGCTGTATCCACTCGCCCGGAGTCGGCCTTTTCAACCAGAGCCACCCTGCCGAGCGGCACGCCATTGGCCGTCTGAACCTGGGTGCCCGGACGGATATAGTCGTTCGATGCGTTCTGAGATTCTCGATAGGCATCTGTCAGCACAACTCGTGTCGTGCCTTGGGAGGTAGGCCCTGCGGTCTGTTCATCTTTAGAGTGTGCTCTGAACCCGGCGGCCGACTTTTGCACAGTATAACTGAGCTGATCCGCTTCATCTCCGCGTTCCGATGCAACCCTGATTTCGCCCGGCTGGCGGACAGGCCCGCCGAGGAGTTCTGGCGCCGACGCATAGATATAGGCCTGCTCCTCAATTGCCGGTTTCAAGCTGCGCTCGGGGGCTGTACTCGCCTCATGCGCCGATTGGGCTGACGCGGTTCCAGCAATGGCAGCCGTGAAGAATATTGCGATCAGCAGGCGGGCGGGCATTCAGGTGTCCTTGCTTTGCCAGGTTCACCAAAACAACGAGCACGCCGGGTGGGAGTTCCTGAATGAGACTAGTCCTCAACAGGTGAAGGCGCAGCCGTTTCCTCGTCTGCTTCGTCTGAAGGCGGCGGCGGAGGGCCGGTGACCGGTTTGCTCTCACTGACTTCGCGCATTTTCTGCAAGCGCGCCTTTTCCACAATCTCCCGGTCCCGGTCGACTTCGGCGCGAAGGTCATCCAGCGCGGTCCGCGGGCCGAAGCGGCCTTCGGATGTGAAGGAAGACTCGACTTCCGACGTGTATGCACCTGTCGCGCCATCTTCATTACTGGTCGCGATTTGCGACCAGGCAGGCGATTGCAAGGCCAAAGGAAGCAGGCCGAGCGATAATATACGAAGGGACATGGGGGCTCCTGACATTCTGATCCGGATCGTCGGGAGCCGGAGGCCCTGAATTTCCGCCTGCTCCCGGGCAGGAGCCTAGCTTGTTTCAGTCCTGTTGTCCCCTTCCGCGTTGGGTAACGGATTTGCGCGCGGCCTCAACGCTTTCTGCACTCACTCCTGCAGCATGTTCTGCAGATCGCGCGATTTCCAGCCGCATCGCATCGCCGAATTTCGAGGCAAACCCATCATCTATCACTTTTTTGTATTTCTTGAGCATGTCCGGCTCGCAGCTCGCCATGTCATGGCCGAGTTTGATAGCGGCTGGGAGCAAGTCGTCGGCGCTGTAGACGCGGTTGACGAGCCCCCAACGTTCTGCCGTCTCCGCATCAAGGAAATTACCGGTGAAGGAGAGTTCCTTGGCGCGGCTAATCCCAATGAGGCGGGAGAGTTTCTGGCTGAGCCCCCAGCCGGGCATGATGCCAACCCGCGCATGGGTATCAGCGAATTTCGCGTTTTCGGACGCAAGCAGGACGTCGCACATCAGGGCAAGCTCAAAGCCGCCCGTGATCGCAAAGCCGTTGATCGCGCCGATAATCGGCCAGGGAAACTCTGCAAGGCCCTTAGCGAGGTCAATATCGCCGCCGTCTGCGCCGAGCGCGAAGCCCGTCTGGCC
>NZ_JBARZC010000664.1:0-6895 GCF_049649345.1 Henriciella sp.
TTTCCGGCCGGCCAGTTCATCCGCAAGCGCGATGAACTCGACTACCTTGAGGAGCCGGACGTCTTCCACGATGTTTTCGGCCATGTCCCGATGCTGACCAATCCGGTCTTTGCCGACTATATGGAAGCCTACGGCAAGGGCGGCTTGCGCAGTCTCAACTTCGCGGCGCTGAAAAACCTCGCCGCGCTCTACTGGTACACGGTCGAATTTGGCCTGATCCACACCGACGAAGGCCTGCGCATCTATGGCGCCGGCATCGTCTCCTCGAAGACCGAGAGCATTTTTGCGCTTGAAGACCCCTCCCCCAACCGGATCGGCTTCGGGCTCGAACGCCTGATGCAGACCGACTACCGGATCGACGATTTCCAGCAGACCTATTTCGTCATCGAGTCCTATGACCAGCTGTTCCGCGCCACGGTCGACACCGATTTCGCCCCGCTCTACGCGAAGATGAAAGGCGAGTTCGACTACACGCCCGAAGACGTGCTGTCCGAAGACGACGTCATCCATCGCGGCACGCAGGCCTATGCAGAGGCTGGCGGACGCTTCGCCGAGACCGACTAGATCAGGCCCGACAGCTCCAGCGCCTCAAGCAGCGCCTCGCGCGCAAGCTGGCACTCATTGGCAAAGGCCGGATCGGCAAGATCAGCCGGAGATAGCCGGTCGCGGTAGGTCCGGCGGACAATGTCCTGAAGCGCGTCGATCTTGGCCTCGTCCATCATCACGCCCTGATGAGCCGCAGCAATCTCGTCTTCCGTCATCACAACGCGAAGCCGAAGACAGGCCGGCCCGCCGCCATTGCGCATGGACTGGCGGACATCGACAAACTGGACCCGGCCAATCGGGCCATTACCGGTGGTCATTTTCTCGCAGAAGCGCCGGGTGCTCTCTGTTTCCTCGGTTTCCAGCGGCGCCAGGAGAACGAGGCGATCCTCGCCCGGCATCTGCAAAAGCTGCGAATTGAACAGATAGGACCGGATCGCATCCTCAATCGGCACATCGGCCTGAGGCACCATGACCGATTTCAGGTCGAACAACCCATCGCCTGCCTTGCGCAGCGCCTCCAGCGTCTCATCGGTCCGCTCAAAGGCAAGCTCGTGGTAGAAGAGCGTATCGGTGGAGCCGACAGAAACGACATCATTGTGAAACGCCCCCGCATCGATCGCGGCGCGCGACTGGCGGGCAAAGACTGTTCGCTGCGGGGCGAGGCCATGCGAGCGGGCAATACTCTCGCTCGCAAGCTTTGTCTGGCGCGCCGGAAATCCGGCCGTGCTCTCACCCGACTCGCGGCCATAGACGAAAAGCTCGACGCCTTCGCTGCCGTGGCTCTCGCCAAGCCGAACATGGTTGGCCGCGCCCTCATCGGCAAAATCGGCATGCATCGGAAGCGCCGCGTGAACGGCGAACCGGTCTTCATTCTCAAAGATGGCCAGGAGAGTCGCCACGGTGTCCGGATGTTCGATCGAGCGGTGCAGCATGGTCGAGAGATTGGCGGCGGTCAGATGCAACCGGCCATCGCTGGTATCGGCAGAGGGCGAGACAGTGGCCGCATTCGCCGCCCACATGGAGCTGGCGCTGTAAGCCGCTTTCAGAAGCTGGGGCGCTTGGCTGGCCGCAGCCTCGATCATCTGCGCATCGGAGCCTCCGAAGCCCGCCGCAACCAGCAGATCGTAATTCGGCCGCGGCAAGGGCGGCAGGACGCCCTGAACCAGACCTGCCCGAAGCAGAAGCCGCATCTTCTCCAGCCCCTGGAGCGCGGCCTCGCGCGGATTGGAGACCTCGCCGGAATTGCTGGCGCTGGCAAGATTGCCCTCGGACATGCCGCCATAATTGTGGCTGGGCCCGATCAGGCCGTCGAAATTGACTTCAAATGCAGTACTCATCGCGCCGGACTACAACGGCAAGGGCGCGCTGAAAAGCTCTATCCCCATCCGCCGATCCGGCCTTATGATGCGCGCTCGGCTTTATAGAGGATATGCGCCTATGCGCCTCGTATTTGTTTCGCTTCTTGTCGCCGCTGCGCCGCTCGCCACAGTGGCGCAAACAGCCGGGCAAGGTTTCTCGACCGGACCGGTCATCGAAGACTTCGGTCCTGCTGCGCCCGTCGAACAGGACATGGCTATTCCCGATGGGCTCGATCTCAAGGTCGTGTTCGACATCGCTGCGCCTGCCGAAGAGGGCGAGATCAACAAGGGCTTTGTCACGGTCGCCCGCTTCCTCAACATGCATGGAAAGGCGGGGGTGGACATGTCACGCGTTCATCCGGCGATTGTCGTGCATGGCGGGGCATCATCCCAGCTCGTTATATCATCAGAAAATACGCCAAATGCCACACAGCCTCTGATCGAAGCGCTGCTGGACCAGGGCGTTCCGGTCTATCTCTGCGGCCAGACAGCCGCCGCGCGAGGTATCGCGAAGGAAGATCTTATTCCCGGTGTCGAGCTCGCGCTGTCGGCCATGACGGCGCATGCCGTGCTCGCCGCAGATGGCTATTCGCTGAACCCGTTCTAGGCTTCAGCCGTGATAATCCAGGCGGCAGCCGGCAGGCTCACGCGGCCGTCTGACCCAGCATTGGCCTTGAGCATTCCACGCAGCGCCTCGAACACCTCATCGGCGTCGATCTCATGCTCGGCGATGAGCCGCGATGCCGGGCCCATATCGGTCATGAATCTTGCCGTCTCGTCGATGGACGCACCGGGCATGGTGAGCGAGCCTGTCCACGGCGTTGCCCCCGGATTTTGCCAGCCGGCGCGGGCGAGCAGACCGACAGTGCGGTCTGCATCCTCAAAGGCGAAAGGCCCCGGCGTGCCCGGTTCAGGCCGAGGTGGAGGCTGATCCAGAAGTGGCATCACTGCCTGAAGGGGGGCGGCGGCCCAGTCATTCTTCTTTAGCGGTTGCCAGCAGGCAAAAGCGAGACAGCCGCCCGGCGCCATCGCCTGTCTGAGATTTGCAAAAGCGGCGGGCGGGTCGGCAAAGAACATGACACCGAAACGCGAGACAAGCGCGTCGAACTTCATATCAGACGACCACTCAGACGCGTCGGCTTGAATAAAGTCGGCCGCGCCGGTCTCTCCTGCCCTGCGGCGCGCAAGGCCGAGCATCGGCGCCGACACATCAACGCCGGTCACATGGGCAGCGCCTGCCTCAAGCGCAGCCAGCGACAGGCTGCCAGAGCCGCAGCCGACATCGAGAACGCGCTTGCCGCTAGCGCCGCCTGCCGCAGACAGGACTGGCGCCAGAAATGGCGCGAGCATCGCATCGAGACGCTCAGCCTCGCCGGCCCAGCGCTCTCCGGCCTTGCCGTTCCAGTATTCGATCTGCGCGGAATTATCCTCTGGCCGCTCGCTCATCCGCCTGGAAACCCTTGCGCCTTCAGCCTGCCTGCAACGTCGGCGACCTGGCTCGCCTGCGGCCAGGCGCAATAATCGGCAGCATAATAGGCGCCAGGGCGGAAATTGCCGGACAGGCCCGGCCCACCAAACGGCATGTTTCCAGCTGCGCCAGCCGTCGGCCGGTTGCGGTTGAGAATGCCAGCCTTCATCTCCTGATGAGTTTTCAGCCAGAGCGCATCATCATCGCTGACCAGACCGCCGGACAGGCCAAACCGCGTATCATTCGCCTTGGCCATCGCTACATCGAAATCCTTTACGCGCGTGATCTGCATCAGCGGCCCGAAAAGCTCTTCATCGGGAACATCCTTGGCGTTCGTTACATCGATCACGCCTGCCGTTACAAAGCCGCCGCCCCGGTCCATACGCTTCAACCGGCGAAGCGGTTTGCCGCCCGCCTTGGACAGCATGGTCTGGAAATCGACCGCGGCCTGGGCGGCCTTTTCGGATACAAGCGGGCCCATAAAGATGTTCTCTTCCTCCCACGCGCCAATCTTCAGCCCGCGGGCGCGCTCGACAATTGCCTCGACGACTGCCTCGCCGAACTTGTTGTCCGGCACGAAAACACGCCGCGCACATGAACAGCGCTGGCCGCTCGTCAGGAAGGCAGATTGCGCGGCGATATCGGCGGCCGCTTCCACGTCTGCCGGATCCCAGACGATGAGTGGATTGTTCCCCCCCATCTCCAGCGCGAGTATAACGTCTGGACGGCCCGCAAAATGGCGATGAAACGCCGTGCCGGTCGCCGCAGAGCCGGTAAAGAGGAGGCCATTGATATCGCCGTCGAGCAGAGCCGCGCCCGTCTGGCGCGCGCCATGGATGACATTCAGCACGCCGGGCGGCAGACCCGCTTCTTCGAAACACTCGACCATGATCTCTGCGACAGCGGGGGCAAGCTCGGACGGTTTGAACACGCAGGTGTTGCCCGCCAGAAGCGCTGGAACGATATGTCCGTTCGGCAAGTGGCCCGGAAAATTGAAAGGCCCGAACACCGCCATGACGCCATGCGGGCGATGGCTGAGAATGGCGGAACCGAACGCCGTGTCATCATGGCGCCCGCCAGCACGCTCGACCTGAGCAGCGATAGAGATCGCGATCTTGCCCTTCATGGCGCCAGCCTCGCCCCGGGATTCCCAGAGCGCCTTGCCCATGTCGCGGCTGATCGCTTCGGCGATGCGTTCTGACCGTTCGCCGACAGCCTCGGCATAGGCTTCGAGGATGCGGGTGCGATCATGCTGCGGGCGGTGGCGCCAGGCCTCTCCGGCCTTTCGCGCGCTGTCTATCGCCTTGTGGACCTGCGCCGGGCTGGCGGCCTGGCCTTCCCAGCTTGTCTCGCCGGTGGCCGGGCAGGTCTTCTCGAACCAGTCGCCATCGCCTGCGATCCATTTTCCGTCGATATAGGCCCCTTTGGACATGACTAACTCCTCAACCAGATTCTCGCGCGCGCGCCTTCGGAAAGGTTCAGCCGGTCAAGCACAGCGCTCGAAGTGTAAAATACATCGTCTGCAAGCGCGCCGTCCGCCATCGTCACGCGAATGTCTGCAAACTTGTCGTTTGATATAATGCCGGACCTTCCGGTCGCCTCACCGAGTTTCAGGGTCACTTCGTGGCTCTCGCGAACGGTGCGGATCATCGATCTCGGCGCGGCAACAAGCGGACCTCCATCGAAAATATCGACGGTGCGCTCGAACCGAAACCCTTCCCACTCCAGCAGTTTCATCGCCCCCACGCCATCGGCATGGCAACGCCCGATCACTTCTCGCGCCTCCGGCGGAAGGAGGTCCACATAGATCGGATATTTTGGCATCAGGTCCAGAATGAACTGATTGTCGGTCGTCGCAGACAGGATGTCGGCTTCGGTAAATTCCATCCCGAAGAAATGGTACCCGATGGCATCCCAGAAAGGGGTCTTCCCGTCGCCATCGACAACGCCTCGAAGCTCAGCCAGGACCATGTCTCCGAAGCGGTCGGGATTTGCTGCCATGAGCAGATAGCGCGACTGCGCCAGAAGCCGCCCTGCCCCGCCGCCGCGATGGGCTGCGCGCAGGAAGAGCGTTCCGACTTCGGTAAAGCCGACAAATTCATTGGTCAGCACAAGCGCATCCAGATCGAAGCGCCGGTCGGCGGCCTGGCTCGCCTGCGCGACCGTGATCACGCGGTAATTGAAGAAAGGCTGGTCGATCCCGACGCCGGCCTTGACCGCGCTGCAGCCACCAATCTCGCCGCTCTCATGATCTTCCAGCATCATGAGATACTTGCCGTATTGGGGCTGCTCGAGCTTGCCGGAGAAAGACTTCTCCGACTTCTCAAGCCGCTCGCGCAGGATGCGCTCATGCACAGGCAGGCTGGTGAACCCAGGCCCGGACTCTTCAGCGAGCTGCATCAGGACATCGAAAACATCCAGCCGCGACGGCCGCATGACATAGGACGAACTCATTCCATTAGCGCCTTGATCTTGTTGGCGTCGATACGGCCATCGGCAAACCGGTTAAGAAGCAGACCTGAAAGCTGCGCGCGTTCGACGAAGCTCGACATCAGGACATATTCCTCATGCGAATGAATGCGCCCGCCCATCACCCCGAGCGTATCGACATTGGGAACACCGGCCGCGAAGATATTATTGCCTTCGCAAACCCCGCCCGTATCGACAAATTCAAGCTCCAGACCGAGTGCGCGGCCTGTATCGGAGACGGCGGTGAAGAGCGCCTGCTGGGCGTCGTTGCGGGGCTTGGGCGGGCGGTAGAAGCCGCCATGCAGGTGGCCGCTGATCCCATCGCGCGCAGTCGCTTCGCGGAAAAGGCGCTCGACTTCCCAGGTTGCCCACTGGGCCGCATCGGCATCGGGTGCACGCGCGCCGAAGCGGACGATCGCAAGGTCGGGCACGATATTGACCGCGCCGCCACCATCGATAGCGCCGACATTGAAGGAAACGCCTTCGCGCCGATTGTTCAGCGCTTCGAGATCGACCGCCATATGGGCGGCGGCCTCAAGCGCGCTGCGACCTTCTTCCTTGGACCGGCCCGCATGCGCCGAGCGGCCATGCAGAACGATATCGAAAACCGCAGAGCCCTTGCGCCCGCCAGACATGGCGCCGGTCTCCATGCACGGCTCATAGGTCATGCCGACCATGGCGCCGGACTGGGCCGCCTCCTTGAGCGCGCCGGAGCTTGCGAAATTGCCAATCTCCTCGTCGGGCGAAATCACGATCTGATAGCCGAGCTTGTCCTTGAGCGGCCCGGCTTCAAACGCTTCAAGCGCGCCGAGCATGACTGAAAGCCCGCCCTTCATATCAGCGAGACCCGGACCATTCATCCGGCCATCGCCGAGATCCTTGATCTCTGTGAAGGTTCCGTCCGGAAAGACAGTATCGTAATGCCCGCTCATGATAATCTGGACGGGCGCCTGCTGGCGCGAGCGGATGCGGATGATCGGGCCGGTTTCATAATCTTCAGCCTCGCCCTTTTCATTCACTTTTTCGAACGGCAGGGAGGGGCTGAGCTGTATGT
>NZ_JBARZC010000665.1:0-4773 GCF_049649345.1 Henriciella sp.
TGGCGAAACTGCTCGGCGCGCGTGTCGCCTGGGCGGCGGCTGACAATGCCGTCCAGATCCATGGTGGCAATGGTTTCGCACTGGAATACCCCGTCAGCCGAGTGCTTCAGGATGCGCGTATTCTCAACATCTTTGAGGGCGCTGGCGAAGTGCAGGCCATGGTGATCGCACGGCGGCTGGTTGAAGGCGGGAATTAGCCGCCGAGATTACCAACTAGATCCCGCACACCGTGTATGAGGCGTTCGGCGAGACTGTTGCCGACGGCTTCAGGATCGGCGAATTCGTTCTCGGCGAGCGGGCTGGTCTCGCTTTCGACGTCGCTTCGGTCAAAACACTGCAACGAGCGGCCGGGCCCCATCAGGTCACGGATAGCGCCGACGAGACTGCCATCATTCTCGGCAACAGCATCGTCTAGCTTTTCACGGCTGACCCCCAGATGTTCGCTGACGAGCTTATTCCGTATGCCAGAAATGGTCGAACGCACCGTGTCCGGGGCATCGCACTGGCTGGCCTCTACTGCGAGGTCGCATTCTGTATCAAAACCCATGGAGCGGTTATTGAGATTGGATGAGCCGACCCGGATCAGGCTATCATCAACAATCGTGATCTTGGCGTGGACATAGATGGGCGCTTCGGTCCTGTTGACCGGGAAACAAGCCAGAACGCGGCCATGTGGATCATTGTGCCAGAGATGCTCAAGCATACGGCACCGTGCGCCATCCATGGCTTTCTGGCGAAGCCATCCTTCGGCATTCCGCGGCAGGACAATTATGATTTCAGGCCCGTCCTCTTCCTGCAGGCGCTCGCCAAGAGCGCGCGTCAATGTGGCCGAGGCAAGGTACTGGGTCTCGATGTAGAGGGTGTTGCGAACCGTCTTGATCGCCCGCAGATAGAGCGCCTCGATCTCGCGGACCTCGTCATAGTCTTCATAGTCGGGATAGGTGCGGGCCATAGCCACAGGCACCTGCTCGAACGTTGTCTCGAGCTCCGGCCATGCAGGGCCGCTCTCGCAATGCGGGGGCTCAAGCTCTTCCCCCGTCGCGCGGAGCCAGCGTTCACGCACCAGATCCCCCAGCGCGCCAGCGATCGGCCCTGAGGTGGCGACCGTCGCGTCATGCCATGGCTTCGGGCTTTCATCTTCACCCGGCAGCGCCCTGCAGGGTTGATCGTCGAGATGCTCGCACGTGTCCCAGCGCCCGGCCGTCATGTCGATGCCGCCGCAGAACGCGATCTGGTCATCGATCACGATGATCTTGGAATGATGCGCAGCGCCGACAGGGTGGCTGGAGTCGAGGTGGAAATGGAAGTTGTCCTGAAACGTTATCTTCGTAAGCGCGATAGGCCTCATGCCGCGCATCATCGACTGCATCGCACCGACATTCCATTTCAACATGTAGAGCTGAAGATCGTCTCGCTCTGTCGATAGCCAGGACAGGAATTCGCCGAGCTGATTTGGCCCTTCCAGGGTCTGTTCACCGGGCTCGAAGGCGATCCGCGTATCGAAATCCCAACCGAGCATCATGATGGTCTTCTGCGCAGTCAGCATGGCCTGCTTCACCGCCCGGAAATAATTCTTTCCATCGACGATGATGCGCATCTGATCGGCCGTCTCGATGCGCTGGCAGGTTTCGCCTGGAACGAGGATCCGCGTGGTGTCCATGAGACAGTAACGCGAGTATGGGCGGGCGGTTGCGCCCTATCCTTTCAGGGCCATGACCCTGACCGCCTGCGTGTTCGATTCCCGGTCCCAGTGATAGGTGCCGGGCGTGGCGTCGTCCTGTGAGGCGGCGATGAAGGTGACGGGCCAGAGGCAGGTCGCAACGAAGCTCGAAAGCGTGCGGTGGGCAAATTCCGGTTCGCCATTTGCGCCGGACATCGGGGCGACATGATATCCCATCACATACTGGCCGAGCGTCGCGCGCCCGAACCGGCCATGCAGCCAGAAATAGCAAAAGACGATGCTGACGCCGATAATGATGCCGCCCAGTATGTTAAGGCCGCCCAGCAACGGGTTGAGCACCATGAACAATCCCAGAAGATCGATCGTAAAGGCGGCAAAGCGGCGCCAGAGGCGGACAGGGTCTCCGGTCTCGATGAGGTTCTGCGCCGGCATATAACCGAGCGCGAAGGCAGCGAGCCCCAGGCCGGCAAAGAGGTGCAGGGACGCAGTATCGACCACCAGTCCGAGGTGGGGAATTCCAACCCAGAGACCGGCAAAAAACAGTAGAACTGACAGGACCATCCAGCGATTCATCGCGAGGTCCATTAGCCCTGCGCAAAGCGCTTTCGTCAATGCAGAAGGCACAGGATTCCCTGTAAATTTTCTGCGACATGCCGCGAGGCCGGATCGACACCGGCACGGCCGGGCGCTAAGGCATGCAGCATGGACGAAGCCGACTGGAATTTCACAGAGCAACAGGCCGAAACGGTCTGGACGTGCGAGCAGCTGCGCGACAGCCAGGGCGTCAAACCGCATAGCGACATCCTGCTCGATCTTTTCTTCGTGCCGATCAAGGGCGAAGAGGCGCGCCGCGAGGCGTTCGAGAAGGCGCTTGGCGCGTTCGGCTATGAGGTGACTGAGGAGACAGAAGGCGAAGGCGTCGCCTGTTCGATCGGGCCGATCCCCTTCACCCCGCAGGACATCTGGCTACACGAAGAGCGCACCACCAAGATGGCGCTCGCGCGCGGCTACAAGCCCGATGGCTGGGGCTTCGCCGAACCGGAATAGAAATCCCGGCGCGGGCTGAGCCAGGTTATGGCCGCAGGTCCGCGGGCAGTTCGCACCGATTGCCGATTTTCTCATAGGGCCGGTCGCAGGCCCAGTGATCGCCGCCAAAATCAATGTGCGCATTCTCCGGCACGATCACTTTTTCGCACGCGTTGCCAACCGCAGAATAGCCGCGCTCACATGACCAGGCCTGCCCGTAGATTGACGGGGAGAGAAAGCCATTCTCCGGCACGTTGACTTTATTGCAGCGCGAGCGGGTTGCCGTGAAGCCGCGCTCGCACGCCCATCCGGCGCCATATTTCGCATCAAGCAGATAGGCATTTTCCGGCACGTCGATCTTCTCGCACTGGTCAAGCTGCGCGCGATATCCGCGTTCGCATTCCCAGCTGTGGCCTGAGGAATTCAGGAAGCCATTTTCCGGGACGGGTATCGCGGCGCAGGCGCCAGCGCGCTCGGTATAGCCCCGCTTGCAACTCCATCCCTGCCCGAAATTGCGCCCGTTCGGATAGGCATTGGCGGGCAGGACCACTTCGCTACACGCGCCAGGCTCGACTTCGCGAAAGCCGGGCTTGCAGCGCCATTGCTTGCCATACCTCTGGGGCTCGGCATTGGCTGGAATATCGACAATGGTTTGAGCCACCTCTTCCAGCTGGCGCGCAGAAGCGCTGCCTGCACCGATGGTTGAAATGACAAGACCAGCCCCTGCGACCAGCAGGAAAACACGAACACTGAAAAACATTGTAGAGGGCTTTCGAAAGCGAAACTGCCTGAAGGCGAGTCCGCTGAGAAATTCGGGCCGACACGAGCACCAGGGTCAGACGCCCTGAAGATGGCCGTACCGTCTACCTGCGCCGGTGATAAGTCAAACGCTTAAACTTCGGCCATGAGTTAGCGCGTCCCGGTGAAGTGCTTGACTTCGCGGCCCGCGGGCAGGATGCCAAGCCCATGGAAGACCTCCCCCAAGACATCGCCCACAGTATCGAACTGGCCGTCGCGCCCGTCTTTCTGATTGCCGGCATCGGCGCCCTTCTGACCGTGCTGACCAATCGTCTCGGCCGCGTCGTGGACCGGTCCCGCGCGCTGGAGATCGAGCTGTCGGCGGAGGGCGCTATGGAAGCTCATCCACGCTGGCGCGCAGAGCTCTGGCTGCTCGACCGGCGGATTTCCTGGATCAACCGCGCCATCGTTCTCTCGACGGCGGCGCTCCTGTTCGTCTGCCTCGTCATCATGACGCTGTTCACTGGCCAGTTGTTCAACGTCGAAGTCTCATTCTTCGTCGCGATGCTGTTCATCCTCGCCATGGCCGCGCTGATCGCAGCGACGGGGAGCTTCCTGTGGGAAATTCATGTTGCTGCGGCAATGATCCGGGTGCGAACCGACCTGATTGAAAAAGTCCGGCGCAGGCGGGCGAAGAAGGCCCGGTTCTGGAAAAAGATATTCTGAAAAAGGCGGCGCACCATCGCACGCCGCCTCTCCAGTCTTGTCAGCCTAGAAGGCTTTTTGCCAGCCGACCGTGAACGTCATGTCGGTCTCAAGCTGCGGGCCGTTGAGGTCGCGGTAGACCGGCAGGCCAAGCTCGAAGGCGAGACGGTGGCCGGCGATAGCGCCCTGCTGGCCCGCGAGGTTCACGCCGATCAGAGCCTCCAGCGTTTCTCCGCCCTGATTGTCAGGGTCGGCGGTCTGGACCGGCGCCATGATGTTCGGATCGATACCTTCAATCTGGCCAACCGTCTGCGCTTTCAGACGCCCGGATAGCGATATCCAGGGCTGTGGCTCGTAAGCGATCCAGCCCGTCGCCTCGCCGATGTCGCCAAGCGAGTAGCCTTCATCATTCTCGTCGAGCCGGACAACGCCTGAAATCTGCGCGCCATAGCTCCACTGACCCTGGCGCATGCGTGCGGTGAGCGATGGTTTGAAATCATAAGTGCCGGAGCCGAGCTGCATCGGATAAGGAAGGCGCAGCGTCGGCTGCGCCCCGGTCGGTGCGAGAACCTGGCCCTCCTCGTCGATCGAGCCGGTCGGCAAAGAGACTGCGAGCCCGAGAT
>NZ_JBARZC010000666.1:0-20185 GCF_049649345.1 Henriciella sp.
CGGCAGGAACCAGCCGCCGCCGACATCCGGGAACAGGCCAATGCCGCTTTCCGGCATGGCGAAGAGAGTGTTGGGTGTAGCGACGCGGTATGTGCCATGCACCGAAATGCCGACGCCGCCGCCCATCGTCACGCCGTCCTGGATCGCGACATAGGGTTTTGGATATTCCTTGATCAGCGTGTTGAGCCGGTACTCGGAGGCGAAAAAATCACGCGCTTCCTGCCCATCCGCCTTGCCGGACTCCTGCAGCATACGGATATCGCCGCCCGCGCAAAAACCACGCGTACCGTCGGCATGATCGACGACAATCAGTTCGATTTGCGGGTCATCGCGCCAGTTGACCAGCGCGTCCGTCATCAGATCGCACATGTCCTGATTGAGCGCATGCAGCGCCTTCGGCCGGTTGAGTGTGATCCGCCCTGCCCGGCCCTGTTTGCGCGCGATAATACTCGGTTCGCTCATACCTGACCCTTCATCATTTCGCGCGCGACGATCACGCGCATGATTTCATTCGTGCCTTCGAGGATCTGGTGGACGCGGAGGTCGCGTACGATCCGCTCGACTTCATAGTCGCCGAGATAGCCATAGCCGCCATGCAGCTGCAGCGCGTCATTGGCGACCTTGGAAGCGGTATCCGTGACGAAACGTTTGGCCATGGCGCAGAACTTTGTCTTATCCGGCGCGCCCGCGTCGACCTTGCGGGCCGCATCGTAGAGAAGCGAGCGGGCCGCAGCCAGTTCGGTCTCCATGTCGGCGAGCTTGAACTGCGTCGCCTGAAAATCGATGATGGCGCGGCCAAACTGCTTGCGCTCCTGCACATAGGCAAAGGACCTGTCGAGGGCGTCCTGCGCGCCGCCAAGGGCACAGGCCGCAATATTCAGCCGCCCGCCATCAAGACCCGCCATGGCGAATTTGAAGCCATTGCCTTCGTCGCCAACGCGGTTCGTCGCCGGGATGCGGCAATCGTCAAAATTCACCATCGCCGTCGGCTGCGCGCGCCAGCCCATCTTGTCTTCGTGCTTGCCGAAGGAGAGGCCGGGCGCGTCCTTGTCGACCACGAAGGTCGAGACGCCTTTCGCGCCCCCATCGGCCGTGCGTGCCATGACGACATAGATATCCGAAAACCCTGCGCCCGAAATGAAGACTTTCGCGCCGTTCAGCACATATTCGTCACCGTCCAGCTTCGCAGTCGTCTTGAGGCTCGCTGCATCAGACCCCGCGCCCGGTTCGGTCAGGCAGTAGGAGGCAATGAGCTCTGTGGCCGTGAGGCGCGGCACATATTTCGCTCGCAGCTGATCATGGCTGAAGCTGTCGATCATCCAGGTCGCCATATTGTGGATGGACAGGAAAGCCGCATGGCTGATGTCGCCGCGCGAGAGCTGTTCAAAGATCAGCGCTGCATCGAGCCGGCCGAGCCCCGATCCTCCATGTTCCTCCTGCGTATAAATCCCGCCAAAACCAAGCTCGCCCAGCGCGACAAGCTTGGAGCGGTCCATGTGCCCGGCCTTGTCCCATTCGGCGGCATGCGGGCGCAGCTCACCCATGGCAAAACTCTTCGCCACGTCGGAAATCATCGTCTGTTCTTCGGTCAGAAGCGTCATGGGGCTATCCCTTCAGTCCTAGCTGAAATCAGACTTATTGCATTGTCGGGATGATGAAAGCCTGATCGCCGATATCGCCTTCCGGCCAGCGTTGGGTGACGGTCTTGATCTTGGTCCAGAACTTCACGCCTTCCGGGCCGTGCTGGTTGGTGTCGCCAAAGGCCGACCGCTTCCAGCCGCCGAAGGTATGATAGCTGACCGGCACCGGGATTGGCACATTGATGCCGACCATGCCGACATTGACCTGCGCGGCAAACTCGCGCGCGGCGCGGCCATTCGAGGTGAAGATCGCAACACCATTGCCGTACTGGTGATTGGACGGCAGCGCGGCGGCCTCTTCCAGCGTTTCGGCGCGGACAACCTGCAGCACCGGGCCGAAGATCTCTTCCTTGTAGGTCGTCATTTCAGGCTTCACATGGTCGAACAGGGTCGGCCCCACGAAGAAGCCGTTCTCATAGCCCTGTAGCGTATGATTGCGGCCATCGAGCTTAAGCTCAGCGCCTTCCTCAGCGCCCATGCGGATATAGTCCTCGACCTTCGCCTTGTGGGCGGCTGAGACGACCGGCCCGTAATGGGCATCCCTGTCCGTCGAGATACCGACCTTCAGATTGCTCGCAGCATCCAGCATTCGCTCTACAAACTCGTCGCCAGTCTTCTTGCCGACGGTCACGGCCACAGGCAGCGCCATGCAGCGCTCGCCAGCCGAGCCATAGGCAGCGCCGACGATATCTTTCACAGCCTGGTCGAGGTTCGCGTCCGGCATGATGATGCCATGGTTCTTCGCCCCGCCCATGGCCTGCACGCGCTTTCCGTGCGCCGTGCCGGTTGCGTAGACATATTGGGCAATGTCGGACGAGCCGACAAAGCTGACGGCTTTGATATCGGGATGTTTCAGGATCGCATCGACGGACGTCTTGTCGCCATGTACGACGTTGAGCACGCCTTCCGGCGCGCCAGCTTCGAGAAACAGCTCAGCCAGACGAACCGGAACGGACGGGTCCTTCTCCGACGGCTTCAGGACGAATGTATTTCCGCAGGCGATCGCGACGGCAAACATCCAGCACGGGATCATGGCCGGAAAGTTGAATGGTGTGATACCGGCGACCACACCCAGCGGCTGGCGCATGGAATAGACGTCGATGCCAGGGCCGGCGCCCTCGGTATATTCGCCCTTCTGCAGGTGCGGGATGCCGCAAGCAAACTCGACCACATCGATGCCGCGCTGAACGTCGCCCTTGGAGTCCGCGACCACCTTGCCGTGTTCGGACGAGAGCAACTCGGCCAGCTCGTCTATGTTCTGCTCGAGCAGGTCCTTGAACCTGAACAGGATGCGCGCCCGGCGCTGCGGGTTGGTCGCGGCCCATTCAGGGAGTGCGCCCTTCGCGGCCTCAACCGCCTTGTCGACTTCAGCATCGCTCGCGAGCGCGACCTTGGCCTGAATATCGCCTGTGTTCGGATTGTAGATGTCGCCAAACCGGCCGGAGGATCCTTCGACAGCCTCGCCTGCGATAAAGTGATGAACGTGCCGCATCTCTTGTTTCTCCCTGAAACTTCGTTGCTCCCCACATAGGGCCTGTGCATTTGCTGGTAAACATGGATGAATGCAGTTTATATCTGCAATTTTGCAGGATACTGACCGCATCATGAACTGGGATGATCTTAAACTCTTTCTCGACGTAAGCCGCAGGCCGAAGCTCGAAGAGGCAGCGGCACAGACCCATCTTGATGCGACAACGATTAGCCGCCGGATCAAACGGCTCGAACACGAGCTTGGCGTGACGCTGTTTGAGCGGACACGGCGCGGCCATGTCCTCACAGTCGCCGGAGAAAAACTTGTTGCCCGTGTCGAGGCAATGGAATCGGCTTCGCTGGACATCCTGGCCGAACGCACCAGCGAGCAGCGCGCCGAAGGCCGCATCCGGCTGGGCGTGACGGAAGGCCTTGGCTCAGCACTGATCGCGCCCGCGCTTGGCGATTTCAAGCAACGGCATCCAAAGATCGACATAGATCTCATTGCACTCTCAGGCTTTGTCAGCGTCCCGAAACGCCAGGCCGACATGTCGATCCTGCTGGCACGTCCGTCATCGGGGCGCCTAAAAGTGCGCAAGCTTTCGGATTATTCGTTGCACCTGTATGGAACGGCTGCCTATCTCGACACGCAGCCGGACATCCGCTCGCGCGACGACCTCCAGCACCATACCCTTGTGGGCTATGTCGATGATCTCATCTATTCCGCGCAACTTCACTATTTCGACGAGCTATTGCCGGGCCTTTCACCCAATCTCTGCAGCCCGAGCATCATTGCGCAGTTTGAAATGGTCAGTGCGGGGGCCGGCGTGGGCATCCTTCCCGCCTTCATGGCAAAGCGAAATCCGGACCTCGTGCAACTCTTGCCCAGTGACATAAATGTGCAGCGTGCTTTCTGGCTTGCGATCCATGAAGATGTCGCAGGCCTCACCCGCAACCGGCTTTTGTCGGACTTTCTGGTGCGCCTTCTGAACGCCCTGCCCTGAGCCTCAATACCCTCTGTCAGGATCGAGCGATGGCGGCAGATTACCAGTCTCAAGAAAGTCTTCCAGAAGCTCACAAAACCGGTTTACCGCGTCATCCGGCAATGTGAGACCCGCAACGTGCGGCGTGACGGTGACCTGTGGGTGCGCCCACCGCCAGTCATCGTGCGGCAATGGCTCCTCCTCGAAGACGTCGAGAACGGCCCGGCTGACTTTCCCTTCTTCGAGGGCACGCCTCAGAGCCTTTGTATCGAGCGTCGATCCGCGCCCTATGTTGATGAGGAGCGTGCCGGAAAGGCCGCTTAACAATTCATCTGATACGAGCCCCTCAGTCGCCGCCGTTGATGGCAGTGCAAGGATCACGACGTCCATGCCGGAGAGGCCGTCTGCATTCTTGAGTGTCCTGACCTTGCCGAGACCTGCCACAGCCTTGCCGGACCGGGAGTAGCCCGCAACCTCGGCGCCAAGCGCCGCAAATGCCCGGCCGATCGCTGCGCCAATGTCGCCTGTCCCAATGATCGCGACCTTGCTGCCGAACAGGAAACGCGGTGCCGCCTCCCCTTTTCCCCAGATCCGAGCGGCCTGCAACTCGTCGCGAAGCGCCTTGCGCTGCAGGAAGCCCAGCGCATAGGCGAGACAGTATTCGGCTATCTGCTCGCCCATCCGCCCCGTAGTCCGCGTGATGACGGGTGGCTCTGAGGTTTCAGTGAGCCCGGCGCAGATCGCATCGACGCCGGCGCCCGTCGAATGGACCCAGTGATATTGATCGAGTTTCTCGTCGGCTGGCGGGCGGAAGCTGATCAGCACACGAAATGGCGCAGCGCCTGGCAATGGCTCGCGGCTCACCCGGACACGCGGGAAGCGCGAGGTCAGAGCCGCTTCGATCACGTCGGCATGCTTGTCGAGAATCCGGACGGCAATGTCTTCCTGGCGCACTGGGCGCTCGAGCTTAGTCATAGGCCTGGATGCGATGATAGGCGCGGCCATGATAGATCAGACAATTCGCCGTATCGCTGACGCAGATGCTCTCGGCCTTGCAGAAGAAGACAGAATGCGTGCCGTATTCGATGACCTTGTCGACAGTACAGTCGAAGCTCGCAGCGGTCTCTTCCAGAAGCGGATTGCCAAGGTGGCTCGTGCTCCATTCGCCCGTCTCAAATCGGGTTTCCGGCTTCGTCGCGCCCGACGCGAAGACGTGGCTGATATCCTGCTGTTCGCTGGACAGCACGTTGACCGACAGCTTGGCGTTCGTCTTCACGATCGAATTGGCGCCGGACGCACGATTGATGCAGGCGATCAGCGAAGGGGGCTCATCAGAGACGCTGGTAACCGCTGACACCGTAATACCATAGCGTCCGGCCGGGCCGTCGGTTGCGATCACGCAGACCGCTGAGCCGAGCTGCGCCATGGCCGCGCGGAAGATGGCTTGGTCTTTCATGCCGGGGCCAGCGTCCTTTCGGCCGTTACTGCTCTGCCTATAGAATTGGCATGTTTGCTTCAGGCTTCAACGCCGCCCCTGATGTTTTGAGCCTGTCTTCGCCAATTGCCTCAGCCTGCAGACGCCTTTGACGGCGCCTTGTGCACCTCCATACTGGCCGGCGGTTTCGAGAAATTGGGCTTGGCGGTCTCGAGTTCAGCGAGCGCCGTCTGCCGGTCTTTCTCGGAAAAGCTGCCGGTGGTCAGGCAGAATTCGACAAGGTTGTCATTCGGGTCCTTGGTATAGATCGAATGGCACCAGTTATGATCGACTTCCATGACATCGAGACCCGCATCCAGCCATTGCTGTCGGCGCCGGTCGAGATCGGCCTTGTCTTTCACGTCAAAGGAGATGTGATTGATGTGGTCCGGCAGGCCAGCCGCTTTTGAGATATTCGGCTCGAAACCGTCACTGCCTGGAATGTCATGCATGTCCCAGAAGGCGATGAACTTGCTGTCGTCTTCCATGCGGTAGAAGAAATGCTTGGCCCAGCCGCCGCCCGGCGAAGGGCCAACCTCGACCTTCATAAGCTCGAAGCCGAGAATGCCTTCGTAAAAGGCGTGGATTTTCCTGATGTCTTTCGCGGCCAAAGCCAGATGGTGATATCCCATTGCCTTACCCTCTCCTATTCTGATTTCTCGTCGACCATTCCCATCACATCGTCATCGGAGCCTGCGGGAGCGGCAATCTCGACGACACGCTCATCGATATCATCATATTCAAGCTTCAGCGCCCGGCTCATTGTGGCATGCATATCGTACGTCGCCGTCACATAAGTCAGCTCAAGGATTTCTTCGTCCGAAAGTTCGGCCTTGAGCGCGTCAAAGACGCCATCCGGCACGCGGCCGCCCTGAAGGACGAGGCAGTCTGTGTAGGCAAGAACGGCCCGCTCGATCTTCGAATAACAATCAGCCACGGTCCAGTGCGGGATCGCCTCGATCTGGTCTTCGCTGAGGCCGACATCGCGTGACGCCTTGCAGTGCTGGGAGAAGACGAACTGGGAGCCACGCGCCCACCCCGCCCTGATCTGCCCAAGCTCGCGCAATTTGGGATCGATCGTGCGGTTTTCAGACCGGTAGAACTGAAACCCTTCCGTCGTGTGCTTGAAGGCGTCAGGCACGAGCGCAAATACGGTCCACCAATTGCCGGGCGTGCCCGTGGCCGTTCCCGGCTGATCGACAGGATCGCGATCGCCGAACAGCACATTGTAAAGCTTCCGGGCGAACGGATCTGCATCCTGTTTCCGCACCTGTCTCAATCTTGGCATCTGCGTTTCTCCCTGTAGCGGCGCCTCTGACGGGCGTTCATGAAACCAGTAAGCCACAGATCGCAGTACCCCGCCATGCTGACCAGAGGTCAATCTGGAGATCATGCGCCTGCTTCATGGTCAGACCGATCGTCCAGGTCCAAACTCCTTGGCGACGGCGCTTGACGCATGGTCACCTAACACGGCAGAGCAGGCTCGGCGCCGGCTTTTCCGGCCCCAATAGGAGATACCATGGCTGGCAGCTCAAACAGCGAAGACCTTGCAACGACCATCAAGCTCGATGCTGTCAGAGACAGGCTTCGGGACTATGCCGCACACATTGGCACTGATCCGCTGACCAATTCGGTCTTCTCATTCGCCCGGTCGCTCTTTCAGGATCTCGACTGCGGCAAGCGCCAGCTTGATGACGTGGCGCCGCTTATTGATCAGATCCATTTCGAGCTCCTGGTCGACCGCGCCGATACGTTCAGAGACCAGCACGAAGGCGTCGGCGGCAAGTCGACATGGGACACCGTCTCAAATCGGCTGGACCAGGCTGCCGGGCAAGGGGCTGAGGCGTTTCGCCAGGCCGCCTGCCGCGGCCATGGCGGGATCGTGTTTACTGCGCACCCGACCTTCGCCCTGTCGCGGTCACTCCGCGAGAATTTCGCGAAGTTTGTGACGGCCGACAGCAAGGAGACGCGTGAAGCGCTCCGGTCTGCCGCCTATGCCCCGCAAGCCGACTGGCCAGACCAGATAACGCTGATCAGCGAGCATGAGGAAACACAAGCTGCGATCGCAAATGCGCGGGATGCGGCGCGATCCTATGCGCGCCTGATTGTGGCGACGGCTCGCAAGCACTTTCCCGAGCAATGGAAGCAATTCGACCCTGTGCTGCCGACGATTGCGAGCTGGGTCGGCTATGACCTTGATGGCCGCACGGATATTCACTGGTCGCAATCCATCGCCCTCCGCCTCCGCGAAAAGGCCGTTCAGCTCGGCTATTATGCCGGCCGGCTTCGCGATCTGAAGGAGGCCGCCCCGCTCGAGGCGCTCGCGGCCCGGCTAGAGGCGGCTGAGAAACACACTGCCGAGGCTGCAAGCCTGTTCGAGGGCGACCTGTTCGATCCGGCGACGCTGATCAAGGCGGCGAATTTCCTGACCGCTGATAGCGCGGACAAGCTGACTGACAGTGCTGACATTATCCGTCCAATCGAAACACTGATCGAGGACGCCGGCACGCCGGATGATCTCGCCGCCGAGCTACTTGTCCTGAAATCAGAGGTCGAGACCCTGCAGCTGGGCACGGCCCGCATACATCTGCGGGTCAATGCAGCTCAGGTCCGCACCGTCCTGTCGCGCGACCTCGATCTTGAGACCGAAGACAGCGATTTCGGACGCGTCGCGCTTCGCCGGCTGGCAAAAATGGCGACCGGGGACGACACCCGCCCAGTCAATTTCGCAGACCTGTTTATTGAGCAATCGACAGCGCGCCGTCAGTTCATGATGTGCGCGCAGATCCTCAAGCATATCGACGCGAAGTCTCCCATCCGCTTCCTGATCGCCGAGAGTGAGAACCCGGCGACCGTCATGGGCGCGCTGCATCTCGCCCGCCAGTATGGCGTCGATCATGCGCTCGACATCTCGCCGCTTTTCGAGACCCCGGAAGCGCTGGAGACGGGCGGACGGTTTGTCGAACGTCTTTTAGAGGAGCCTGCGTTCATCGATTATGTGAAGCAGCGCGGCTATCTCTCGATCCAGCTCGGCTTTTCCGACTCGGGCCGCTTCATCGGCCAGGTGGCGGGCAATATGGCGATCGAGCGGATCCATAATCTGATCGGCCAGGCACTCGGCGACAAACTGCCGGGCGTCGGGCTTCTCTTTTTCAACACGCATGGCGAGTCGATGGGGCGCGGGGCCTATCCGGGCACGTTCGAGCAGCGGTTCGATCACCTTCTGACGCGCTGGACACGGGCCGGCCTCGTCAGGCGTGGCATCCATCCGCTTCACGAGGTCAGTTTCCAGGGCGGAGACGGCTTTCTCCACTTCGGTACGCGTGAGCTCTCTGAAGCCACCTATGCCGCCTTTTGCGAACACATTCTCTCAGATATCGACGACGCGGAGAACGATCCGTTCTACCAGCGCACCGACTTCGTCTGGGACGCCTACCGGTCGCTGCGAAACTGGCATGAGACGTTGTTTGGCAATCCTGACTATGCGCGCCTCCTCGGCGGCTTTGCGACAGGGTTTCTGGTCAAGGCCGGGTCGCGGCCGGTCAAGCGCGCAGGCGGTGTGATCGCCGGTCCATCGGCAATCCGCGCAATCTCTCACAATGCGCTGTTGCAGCAACTCGGGGTTCCCCTCAATTCCGCCTGCGGCATCGGGTCATCGATCCAGCGGGAAACCGAGCGTCTGAAAGACCTGATTGACCAGTCGAGCCGCATGCGTTCGCTGATCATGCTAGCGACCTCGGCCAGAATGCTGACCAGCCTGCCCAGCCTTCGCGGCTATGCGAATGTATACGACCCGGAAGTCTGGCTCGCGATCGCAAAACATGGCCATGCCTGTAATGAGACAGCGCTCAGGCGGGTGGCCAATACGGTCAGCTCGTATGAGACCAATTCGAGCCTCAAGAAAATCGCCAATATCCTTGCCGTCGACCTCATACAGTTCGACGAGCTTCTGGCGGCGCTCGAAGATTCCCCGTCAGTGGAAGCGCGCCATGAAGCGCGGCTCGAGATTCATGCCCTTCATGGTCTGCGCCAGGCCCTGATGATGTATGCGCTGAGCCTGGTGGGCCGGCTGCGCAACTTCTCAGCACGCCATGACACGAGTGTGGAGGAGTTGATCGGCCTTGTCCTGAACCTTCAGATCGATGAGGCCGTTGAGCGGCTCAATATCATCTATCCCGCCTCTCGCGATGATACCGAACTGGTATCGGGTGTTGAAGAGCCTGGTTTCGAAGCGACATCGCCTGATGAGACCGGCTATGACTCTCTGCACCGGCAGATTATCGACCCCCTACGCCTCACAGGCGAACTCATCCGGCGGATATCTCTTGCAAATTGTCATGCCTTTGGCGCCTGGGGCTGACGGGTTACACACACCAGTCGCCTGAACGGGCCACGACCATTCTGTTGCAGTAGCAACAGTGCCGCGCTTTTGATCAAATGTTTGCAAAATTTGCGGTCTTTGACTTTTTGCGCTTCACTCAGCGCAGTTGCTGGATTGATGCTGATGACGATTCAAGCTTTAGTCCACAACCAGAAGGGGAAATGATGCGTGCTAGGCTCCGGTGATTTCCAGACAACCACTCCAAACTCATCGACGATGATCGAGGGGCGTCAATCTCAGCTGGAAAAAACGGCATCAGCCGGAGCAGGCAATATCTATCCCGAATGGCTGGGCGATCATAATTTCACCCGCACACATGGCAGCCGCTTTGCCTATGTTGTTGGGGAAATGGCGCGCGGCATCGCAACCCCTCTTATGGTGATTGAGGCTGTGAAAGCCGGGCTTGTCGGCTTCTATGGAAGCGCCGGTCTGCGTCCACAGACTGTCTCTGAAGGTCTCTCTGAAATTGAAGCTGGCCTCGGCAGGCAGGCGCCTTCATGGGGCGCCAATCTCATCCATTCGCCGCAGCAGCCTGGATATGAGCGCGCGATTGTCGACCTGTTTCTCCAACGCGGCGTGGCGCGCGTCTCGGCCTCGGCCTTCATGGCGCTGTCGCCGGAAATCGTGCGCTACAGCGCTGCGGGGCTCGAAAAGAGAGCGGACGGGTCGATCGAGCGGCGCACGCATGTCTTCGCCAAGGTCTCCCGAGCGGAAGTTGCGCGCCAGTTCATGGCGCCGGCGCCGGACAAGATCCTGCAAGCGCTCGTCGCCAATGGCGACCTTACGCCCGGTCAGGCTGATCTGGCCCGGCAGGTGCCTGTCGCTGGCGACATTACAGGCGAAGCCGACAGCGGTGGACACACGGACAATCGGCCCATGGGGCCGCTCTTCTCGTCGCTTGCGCAGGCCCGGAGCGAGACCGCCAAAGTCCACAGTCTGGACCCTGACCTCATCAGGATCGGTCTTGGCGGGGGGATTGGCACGCCAGGAGCAGCTGCGGCCGCCTTTCAGATGGGCGCGGCCTATATCATCACCGGCTCTGTCAATCAGTCTGCCGTCGAGTCAGGCCTGTCGCTCGAAGGCCGCAAGCTGCTTGCCGATGCCGGCCCGGCCGATATCGCGATGACACCGGCGGCTGACATGTTCGAACAAGGCGTCGAGGTTCAGGTGCTGAAGCGCGGAACGCTGTTCGCCATGCGCGGCAACAGGATGCGCGCACTCTATCAGAACCGGGCAGGCTTCGCAGACTGCACGCCGGCCGAGCAGAAATTCATCGAGACTGCCCTTGGGGAGAGTTTTGAAAGCGCGTGGGCCAAAACCCGAGCCTTCCTCGCTGACACCAATCCAAACGAACTCGCGAGGGCTGATCTCGATCCGAAAAAGCAGCTTGCTCTGGTCTTCCGGCGGTATCTCTTCTTCGGCGCCCAATGGGCCCGCGAAGGAGAGGCGTCCCGGCTCAGGGACTTCCAGATCTGGTGCGGCCCGGCCATGGGGGCGTTCAATGAGTGGGCAAAGGGGAGCCCGCTCGAACCGCTGGAAAGCCGAACCGTCAAACAGATCGCCTGGAACCTGCTGGACGGCGCAGCGCACATCACAAGGCTTCAGACACTCCGGGCCAGCGGGACGAATGTTCCGCCATCGGCTTTCGACTACAGTCCGGGTTTATTCGAATAAGGATTTCTGACGAGGGGTTAGTTCAGAATGAACGACAAAAAGGAATTTTCAGGCGACATCGCCGTCGTCGGTCTCGGGGCGATGTTCCCAGGCCGCGGCGATACGCTCGGTTTCTGGAAGGACATCGCCGAAGGTGTCGATACATTGGGCCCTGTGCCACCGACGCACTGGCTGATCGACGACTATTATGCCGCTGACCCGCGCGCAGCCGACAAGACCTATGGCCGGCGTGGTGGATTTCTGAGCCCGAAAGGGTTCGACCCGCTCCAGTTTGGCATTCCGCCGAATCAGATCGAGGCGACCGACACCGCTCAACTGCTGGCCCTGATCGTCGCGCAGCAGGCCCTCGATGAAGCCGAAGCGGCGACGAACGGCGCGATCGACCGCAAGCGTACCAGCTGCATCCTCGGTGTTGCCTCTGCGACCGAACTTGTCGGCCATATGTCGGGCCGGCTCCAGCGGCCCTCCTGGGTTAAAGGTCTGCGCGAAGCAGGCTTGTCGGAAGACCAGGTGCAGGACATCGCCGACCGGATTTCCTCCAACTTTTCAGAGTGGAAGGAGAGTACCTTCCCGGGCCTTCTCGGCAATGTCGTGGCAGGGCGCATCGCCAACCGGATGGACCTTGGCGGCTCGAACTATGTGACAGATGCGGCTTGCGCCTCATCGCTTTCGGCCTTGCACGGCGCAATCCATGAGCTGCGCGCAGGCGACAGCGACATGGTGCTGGCGGGCGGGGTCGACGCGCTGAACGACATCCTGATGTATATGTGTTTCTCCAAGACCCCTGCCCTCTCGCCGACTGAGGATTGCCGCCCCTTCTCCACCAAGGCGGACGGGACGATGCTGGGCGAAGGGATCGGCATTCTGGCGCTCCGCCGCGTCGAAGACGCTGAGCGTGATGGCAACCGCATCCATGCCCTCATCAAGGGAATTGGTGCAGGCTCTGATGGCCGCGCTACCGCAATTTATGCACCGCTTCCCGAAGGCCAGGCCCGCGCGCTGAGCCGGGCTTACGAACAAGCTGGGTACGATCCGCGAACTGTGGAACTCGTCGAAGCGCATGGGACCGGCACAAAAGCCGGCGACGCGGCAGAAATTGGCGGTCTGAAACGTGTTTTTGCGCCCGATGACATCGAGATCGATAAACCCTGGTGCGCCATCGGCTCGGTGAAATCCCAGATCGGCCATACAAAGGCCGCGGCCGGATCGGCGAGCATGATCAAGACGGTCATGGCGCTCAGCCGCAGGGCCCTGCCCCCCACGATAAAAGTCGACGAGCCGTCGCCCGCGCTCGAGAATTCTCCCTTCTATGTGAACCGCGAGCTTCGCCCATGGATACGCGGCAAGAGCCATCCGAGACGCGCCTCGGTCAGCTCTTTTGGCTTTGGCGGCTCCAATTTCCATGTGACCCTGGAAGAGTATTCCGGGCCGAACGCGGTTCACCCGGACCGGGCTTTGACCGCCGAACTTTTCATGGTGTCGGCAGACAGCCCCGCTGAGCTTGAAACAGAACTGGAGGCCATCGCCAGCCGGCTGGAGCATGAGGACGACCTAGCGATTACGGCAAGCGAAAGTCATGCGAGCTTCGACCAAGAAGCGACGTGCCGCGCGGCGATCGTCGCGACAGATGGCGAAGACTATGCAGCCAAAGCCGGCAAGCTCGCCTGGCTGCTGAGCTCGGGCCAGACAGACAGTGCCCCGCTGCCGAGAGGCTGTTCCGTCGCGCTATCCCCTGCCAGTCCGGGCAAACTCGCCTTTCTGATGCCCGGCCAAGGCAGCCAGTATGTCGGGATGGGCAAGGATCTGGCGGTCGCCTTTCCAGAGGCGCGCGCCGCATGGGATCTCGCAGCAGGCCACAAGAAGACAGGAAAGCAGAACCTGCACGCCCTCGCCTTCCCGCCTTCGGCCTTCACGCCCGAAGAGGCAATTGCCCAGACCGACGCACTGACGGCGATGGAGAACACTCAGCCCGCGCTCGCGGCGGCCACGCTTGCTGTTCTGGCCGTGCTCGACAAGGCCGGCATCAGCCCCGACACGGCAGCCGGTCACAGCTTCGGCGAAATCATGGCTCTGCATGCAGCGGGCAGCTTCACGGCTAAGGATGCGCTGACCGTCGCCAATAAGCGGGCCAGCCTGATGGCCAAGGCTGCCGCGTCAAATGAAGGCGCGATGCTTGCCACGCAAGCGGCTGCCGATGCGCTTGAACCCATCCTGAAAGACTATCCGGATGTGGTCATCGCGAACGACAATGCGCCGACGCAGACCGTCCTTTCAGGTCCGGTCGATGCCATTGAACGCCTGCGGGTGGCGCTCGAGGCCTCGGGTATCAAAGCGCGTCGTTTGCCTGTCGCGTCGGCCTTCCATTCGAAAATCGTCGCCGGCGCTGTTCAGCCTTTCCGCAAGTCACTTGAGAAAGTGGACTTCTCTAAAGCCGCCTTCCCGGTCTTCGCCAATGCCACCTCCAAGCGTTATCCGCCAGCTTATGCCAAACAGCGCGACCTGCTCGCAACGCAAATCGAAAGTGCGGTGCGGTTCCGTGAGATTATCGAGGCCATGGCCGCCGATGGCGTGACCACCTTCCTCGAAGCCGGTCCAGGCACGGTGCTGACCGCGCTGGTCAATCAAATCCTACCCGGTAAGGCCAATGCTATTGCCCTCGATGACAAGAAGGGCGATGGCCTTGCCGCCTTCCTCGCCGGTCTTGGCAAGCTCGCCGTCCTCGGTCACGAGGTCGATTTCCAGGCGCTGTTTGCCAACATGCCCGCGCCGCAAGCCCGGCCCCAGCGGTCGCGCCATGCGATCGATCTGACCGGCGCCAATTACAAAAAGCCCTATCCGCCGGAAGGCGGTGCGGAGGCTCTGCCATCGCCAAACGCCAACAAGCCGGTCCAGCCGGCCCCCATCACATCGACCAGGCCGCCCGCGCCAATCGCACCGCCGGCCGTTACTGCATCACACCCGATTCAACAGACATCCAGCCGCGTACCGTCAGGAGCCAATCCCGTGTCCAACGCCAATACCCCGCCAAATTCGTCCGCTGAACGTATTCACGCCAATCTGACGACGGCGCATTCAGACTATATGGAAGCGCTGCGTTCGGCCCATGCGCAATACCTGCAGGCATCGGCGTCAATCCTTGGCGCTGCGTCCACCGCGGCGGAGCCTGCGCCCGCCCCTCAGAGACGAGAGATTATTGCGCCTCCCGCAGAAGCCGCTCCTCAGCCGCAACCGCAACCGCCTGCGAACGGATATGGACAGGCCTACCAGGCTGAACCACCTGCCGCGCCTGCGCCGGCACAACAAGCTGCGCCCACGTCAGCGCCACAGCCGGCACCGGCGCCGGTCGCTGCCAGTGCCGTAGCTCCGGTTGCTTCCCCTCCTGCGCAAGCCGCACCTCAACCGGCAATGACAGGCGTGACCGATTTTAGCGCTGTTGTCACTGCGCTCGTCGCGGAAAAGACCGGCTATCCGAGCGACATGCTGGAACCCGACATGGACCTTGAAGGCGAGCTCGGCGTCGATTCGATCAAGCAGGTTGAGATCCTGTCGGCCCTGCGTGAGCAAATGCCGGATCTGCCAGAGATTGAACCCGAGCAGATCACAGAGCTACGCACCATCCGGAAGATTGCTGACTTCCTGTCGCCCGGTGCTGGCACAATGGCGGCGGCGCCAGCCGCGTCTGCAGCTCCGGTCCACAGCAATGGAAACGGGAATGGCAATGGTTATCACGCGCCGGCGCCTGCCGCGGTGTCGCCGGCTACACCATCTGGAGGCATGGCAGAGCTCGTGCGCAGCCTGATCGCGGAAAAGACCGGTTATCCGGCCGATATGCTCGAAGACGACATGGACCTTGAAGGCGAACTTGGCGTCGACTCGATCAAACAGGTCGAAATCCTGTCAGCCCTGCGCGATGCGATGCCGAACCTGCCGGAAGTCGAGCCTGAACAGATCGCAGAGCTTCGCTCGATCCGGAAGATCGCCGATTTTTTTGGCTAGGGGGCGCGCCAGCGCCTCAAGGTGCTGACCGCCCCGCCCGGCCGACGATTGAGACGCCGCGAGCTGCGCAAACGCTGGATCTGCGTGCGGTCAGCTATGTCGAGCAAATGCCGGTTGGGCGCGTCACACCGGGGCTACGCGAAGCGAGACTTATCGAATTTATCGGGCCCAGCAAGGATCTCAATTTTCACTTCGTTCAAGCGCTCGCCGAAGCCGGTTTTATCGTACGCGAAGTCGATCAACCGAGCGGAATGGCCGATGCCCTGATCCTCGCGCACGGCCTCGGCGGCGATACACTCGCTTCTCATGCTGGCGCCGTCACGTCGCTGGCGGCGATGGCGCGCCATTTCGAACAAAAGGGCGGGCCGCTCGTCCTGCTTCAGAACTCCGGAGGACGTTTCCAGCCGGAAGATGATCGCGCCTGGCTGTCCGGGCTCACAGGGCTCAGCCGCACGGCCCAGAAGGAATTTCCGGATGCTGTCGTTCGGACAATAGATGTCGATGTCGAGGCGTTCGGACCCCGCCCCGCCGCAGACCGCGTGCTTGAAGAATTGCTGACCGGGGGCGCGGCCCCCTGCGTCGGCCTTTCGGCGAGCGGCCGGCTCGTCCCGTTGGAAACGGACCATCACTGGTCACCGAAAGGCACCATCCGTCCGGGGCCGGACGAGACCTTTCTCGTTACAGGCGGGGCGCGCGGCGTCACCGCCGACTGCATCATCAAACTTGCCGAAGAAACCCGCGCGAACTTCGTTCTACTGGGCCGGTCCGAAGCAGCAGACTGGCCCGGCGATCTGCCCTTTGAACGCGATGAAAAACGATTGCGCGGCCTGCTGGTCCAGCGCGCCAGGGCAAGTGGAGGAGCGGTGACGCCGGCGCAGATCAATTCGCAAGCGCGGGCGCTCCTGGCTGGCGCTGAGATCCGCGAGACATTGGCGCACATCGAGACTGCAGGCGCGCGCGCGATTTATCTTGCCGCCGATGTCGGCAACGCTCACCAGCTTGCCGGCGCCATCGCGACAGCCAAGACGACCTTCGGAGAGATCAACGGCCTTGTGCATGGCGCTGGCGTTCTTGCCGACAAGCTGATCCGGGAAAAGACGGCCGAACAGGTCGCTCGCGTCTTTTCGCCCAAAGTCCTCGGGCTTCAGTCCATTCTCTCAGCTCTCGATACCAGCGCGTTGAAACATATTGTCTTTTTCTCATCGGTCGCCGCACGCTACGGAAATCCCGGCCAAGCCGATTATGCGATGGCGAATGAAATACTGAACCGCGTCGCGCATGCCCTGAAGACTGGCAATCCCGCCACCTGTGTAACCTCGATTGGATGGGGTCCCTGGGATGGCGGCATGGTCGATGATGGGCTTCGCGCCAAATTTGCGGAGATGGGCATCGAGCTCATCTCCCGCGAAGCCGGCGCGCAGACATTTGTAAATGCGGTCATGGCGGGCCCCGCCTGCCCGGTCGAACTCATTGCAGGATCGGAACTCGCAGATGGCTAAGCCGGATTTCGAGCCGATTGCCATTGTCGGGCGCGGCTGCGTGCTTCCCGGCGCGCTGACAACGGATGCGCTGTGGCAAGCCATACTCGAAGAGCGGGATCTCCTCTCGCCCCCGCCTGAAGGCAAATGGGGCGTCACACCTGAAGAACACGTGTCGATGACCTATCAGGGCGGTTTCGTCAGCGGGTTTGAAACCATCTTCAATCCTCTTGATTACGATCTCGCAGACACTGATGCGGCCGGTCTCGACCCGGTCTTTCAGTGGCTGCTGCACGCAGGGCGTGAAGCCTGGCTCGACGCAGGCGCGCCGAAGGCAAAGGCGAAAAAGGTCGGCGTCATCGCAGGCAATCTCGGCTATCCAAGCCGGGCCCTGTCGGACTTTGCCGCGGACATCTGGCTGTCAGGGCGCTCAGACATCGACCCTATCAACCGCTTAAACACTGGCGGTCCGGCAAGACTTCTCGCCCGCGCGCTCGGTGCTAAAGGGCCGGCCTTTGCGCTCGATGCGGCCTGCGCCTCCTCGCTTTACGCCATCAAGCTCGCTTGCGACCGATTGCAGGACAGATCGCTCGATGTCGTGATCGCCGCTGCGGTCAACGGCGCCGACAATCTGATCCTTCATCAGGGGTTCTCGGCGCTCAATGCCCTCAGCCCGACAGGGCGTTCGCGGCCATTTGTCGAGGGGGCAGACGGGCTGGTCCCCGCGGAAGGGGCAGCGGCGGTGGTGCTGAAACGCCTCTCGGACTGTTCGCCGGATGACATGGTCCACGGGGTCATTCGCGGTATCGGTCTGTCAAATGATGGGCGCCGCAAATCCCTCCTCGCGCCGGATGAGGGCGGCCAAGCCGAGGCCATGCAGGCGGCCTGGCGCGTTTCGGGTCTCGATCCGTCAAAAGATATCGGCCTCCTCGAAGCTCATGCGACCGGCACGCCAACCGGTGACAGCGTGGAGTTGTCAGCAACAGCAAAGCACTTCGCCGGAAACGCCGACCTGCCAATCGGATCGCTGAAGGGCAATCTCGGCCACCTCATCACGGCGGCTGGCATGGCAAGCCTGATCAAGCTGACTTATGCCGTAAATGAGGGCATCATACCGGCAACCCGCATTGACGGAGACGCCCTGTCAGCCTTCGGCAGATCCAACCTTGCGCCTGCGCAACGCGGCGCCTGGCCGAAAGACAGGCCGCGCATCGCCGCGCTCAGCAATTTCGGCTTCGGCGGAAACAATGCCCACCTGATCCTCGCCGCGGATGATGGATCCCGGCCAAAGGCCCGCAAGCAGCGCGAAGTCAAACAGCCGAAAGTCTCGATCTGCGCGACAGGTCTCTGTCTTGGTCCTGACCGCGGGGTCGCGGCCGTTCTGCAGAAACTGTCCCGGCCGCCCGGCTCGCCTCGGAGGGAGATGGCGGACGTACGGGCAAACCCGCGCGCCCTGAGAACACCGCCGACCGAGCTGGCCTCCTCGCAAGGCCAGCAGCTGGCGCTCTGGGATGCCGTCGATGAAGCCATAGAGCGACATTCGATCGCAGACCAGGCACGCGTCGGCGTCTTCACCGGCTTTGCCTGTTCACCTGAAGCATCCCGCTGGATGCTCCGGGCGCGGATAGCAGCGCGCCTTGGTCTTGGTTCGCAAACGCAAGCGGCCGACGACGCCCGCAACCAGATTGCTCCTCCGCTAAAGCCCGGCGACGTGCTTGGCGCGATGCCCAATGTTTCTGCAAACCGGCTTAATTCTCGGGGTGACTGGCGGGCCATGGGCTTCGCAGTGATGGAGGAAGAAGCGTCCGGCCTTCGCGCCCTCGAGCTCGCCATGCGGGCCTTGCAGGCAGGTGAAATCGACGCTGCGGTGGTTGCAGCAGCCGACCTTTCGGCAGACCCGGTCCATCGTGAAGCCATCGGCGAGGATGGCGGCGATGCCGCGGTTGCGCTGGTCCTGAAACGGGCCAAGGACGTCGACGATGGGGTGGTGCTCAAATCCTGGACGCTGAAAAGCGGCAAGACCGCCGAGACCATCCTCGAAACCATATACGGCCAGTCGCACGCGGCTGGTGGGCTGGCATCGCTCGCCGTTCAGTCGGAACTCGCCCGGCGCGGCTACAAGCTCGAACGCACTGGCATCGCACCGAACCTTGAACAGACGATCCAGACGATAGAGGTCAACGCAGGGACAGCACGTCTCAAGACAAAGCCATTGCCATCACCGGACCTGCTGCGCCCAAGCCCGCGTCTTGAAGTATTTGCCGCAGCCGACAAGGCTGGCCTCCTAAAAGCGATTGAGACAGGCGAACAAGCGGCCAGCGGACATCTCCGCCTGGCGATAACTGCCGAGAGCGATGACGCGCTCGCCGCCAGGCGCCAGGCTGCAATTGGCGCGCTCAAAGCCGGGCAAGCACCTCAAGGCAATGGGATTTACTTTGGCGAAGGCCCCGCGAGCGGCGAGTTGGCATTTATGTATACGGGCGCTGCCGCTGCGTATCGGGGTATGGGCCAGGGGTTGTTCGCAGCGTTTCCTGAACTGGGCAAATTGCTCACGACACGTTTCCCTGCCGCGCAGGAGGTTGGCGACCTTCTCGCAGGCAATCTTTCGTCCGCCTACGACCAGTTGCGCGCGACAACCTTGATTTCGCAGGCGCAAACGCTGTTGCTGCGCGACCTTCTCGGCGTCGCACCGAGCGTCGCGATGGGCCTCTCTTCTGGCGAAACAAACTCGCTGATCGCCTTCGGTGCATGGATAGACGCAGACGGCCTTATGGGCACGATCGGCAAGAGCGGGATGTATACAGATGATCTCGCCGGGAAATTCCTGACCGCCCGGAAAGCCTGGGTTACTGACGAAAACATTCGCTGGGAAACCTGGCGGCTTCGTGCCCCAGAAAGCGAAATCCGCGCAGCCCTGACGGACGAGCCGCGATGCGATCTGACCATCCTGTACAGCGCAACGGATGCGGTCATTGCCGGCGATGCCGAGGCGTGTCAGCGCGTCCTGAAGAAAGTGGGCGGCGCGGCCATCCGTCTGCCGCATGATCTCATCGTTCATACGCCCATGATGGACAGTTATGCGCCGACAT
>NZ_JBARZC010000667.1:0-3990 GCF_049649345.1 Henriciella sp.
GTCATGATCTCTCTCCTCGTCGTCATGGAAGACGAAGCTGAGCGTGATCTGAGGCGCGATTAAGGCGGGCGTCGGGCTTTTAGAAGCCTTTCAGCTCGGCGAATTCTTCCAGCGGGGCCCGCTCGGCGCGAAGAGAGTTAACCGGGTGGTCCGCGTCTGGGTAGCCGACGGCCATGCCGCAATACACCATCTCGCTCTCAGCAAGCTCGAAATGATCCTTCAGCGTGTCCCGCAGCATGCCCCAGCATTCCTGCATGCACGTGCCCCAGCCGCGCTCCTCTGCGAGTAACGCAAGCGTCTGCATGAACATGCCCGTATGCGCCCATTGGCCATGGCCCATCCGCTCATCGATGATGAAAAACACAGCCACCGGCGCGTCGAAGAATCGGAAGTTGCGCGCAAACCATTGAAGCCGTGCTGGCCGGTCATCCTTTGGAATGCCCAGCGTCTCATACATCATCTCGCCTACCTTGCGGCGGCGCGCTTCGTGCGGCTCCCAGAGGTCTTTTGGATAGATCGGCCGGTCTGTTTTCTCCCCGCGCGGGTTTCTCGCGAGTGTGGCCTGGGCAAGGTCGATTACGGCCTGCTTGGCGTCACCAGCAAGCGCGATCACTCGCCAAGGCTGAAGATTGCCGCCGGATGGCGCGCGCTGAGCTGTCTCCAGCCAGTCCCGGAGTTCAGCGTATGAGATCGGCTTGTCGAGAAAGGCGCGCGTCGAGATGCGCTGATTGATGGCCTCGGTAACGTCCATGTCCTGAATCTCCCACTTTCAATGCGGTTTAGAAGGTCGACCTCAGGGAAGGGAAGGCCTGAACGCTTTCTGGTTCGCAAAAAAGAAGGCGCCCGCATAAGGCGCCTTCCAATGGTGTTTTGGCTAGGAGGGGAAATCCTAGTTCATTTCGTCGTCGTCATAGACTTCGATATCGGCTTCATCGACATCGTCATCATCGCCCCAGTCATTCTCATCGACATCACGATCGACGGGCTCAAAGTCGTCTTCATAGTCGTAATCATCATCTTCCCAGATGCGCAGCGCACTTACGCTGAGCTCTGCATTCAGACCTTCGGCTTCGATGATGTAAATGCGCGGGTCACCTGTAGCGGCCATCGCATTAGCATCAGCGTTAACCACGGTCGCACCGGCGGCGGCGCCAACTTCCCATTCGTCGCCATCCATCAATTCATCGAGCGATTCCTGTTCACGGAAGACCCAGACCATGGATGACTCGTCGATGCCCGCCTGAAAGCCGACAGAGGCTTTGCCGATATCATATTTGCCTCGTATCTCGTCATCGACGAAGAGGAGGCCTTCACCGCCAGCGCCGCCAATAATAAGGTCGGCTTTCCAGACTTCCGGGAAAACCAGCACGCCTGCTGCAGCATCAATATCGGCTGCGCACGTGTCGGCGATGTCGCGGCACTGGTTGAGCGTCAGCATGGCTTCCTGCTTCAGCTCCATGTGGTCATCATCGCCGTCCTCGTGGTGCTCGGCCTGGGCCGGCAGACCGGCAAAGATCATGGCTGCACCCGCTGCGAGTGCGGAATTTCGGAGTAGTGTTTTCGATAGGGTCATGGCGTTCTGCCTCCTTGAACTTGCGTTCGCTATGGACCCGATTGCCCATAGACTGGTGTGGCAGAATAATTCGCAACACGCCGTGCGTGTTCCGACTGCACGCCAAAAAAATGCAGGATGGTTGTCAGGTCGCAGTGCGTATTCATTGCGGTGATGATAAAGGCCGAACTCCATGCGCAAGCCTAAAATACTGACGACATCACGCGACTATTCTGGGCGCTTATTCCTGTCCGATCTCCTCGCCGGAATTACCGTGGCAATGGTGGCCATGCCGCTGAGCCTGGCAATTGCAATTGCGTCGGGCGCGGACCCGGCAGCTGGACTGGTAACCGCGATCGTGGCTGGGTTTATGATCTCGCTTCTCGGCGGGTCGCGCGTGCAGATCGGTGGGCCGACCGGCGCTTTCATCGTCGTGGTCTTCGGCGTTATCGCAGACCATGGTTATGACGGGCTTGTTCTCGCGACCTTCATGGCGGGGTTCATTCTGCTGATTGCTGGCTATTTCAGAGCGGGTCGATTGATCGCCTTTGTCCCTGAAGCGGTGGTCAACGGTTTCACGATCGGCATCGCGATCGTCATCGCGACGAGCCAGATTGGTGATTTTTTCGGGCTGTCTCCGGGGGCAGTGCCAGCGGACTTTGTCGAGAAGCTACCTGCACTCTGGGACGCGCGCGACACAGCCGGCCTGCCGGCCGTAGCGATTGCGGCCGTGACGCTTGTCTTGATCGTGGTTCTCAGGAAAGCTGCACCGAAATATCCGGGGTTGATCGTGGCGGTTGGTTTTGGTTCAGCGCTGGTCGGGGTCTTGAATCTGCCTGTGGAGACACTCTACTCGCGCTTTGGCGCGCTGCCGAACCATCTGCCCATGCCCCATCTGCCCGAGATCAGTTGGGACCGACTGGTTGAACTTCTGCCCTCAGCGATCACCATCGCCTTTCTTGCGGGCGTCGAGTCGCTCCTCTCCGCTATGGTCGCCGACCGGATGATAGGCGGGCACCATCGCCCGAATGCCGAGCTGACCGCGCAAGGGGCGGCGAACATCGCATCGTCTCTCTTTGGAGGTCTGCCGGCGACCGGCGCGATTGCGCGCACGGCAACCAATGTGCGGGCAGGCGGGAAAACGCCCGTCGCCGGTATCGTGCACGCGCTGGTCATCCTGCTGATTCTGATGCTTGCAGCTACGCTGGCAGGCTATCTCGCGATGCCGGCGCTCGCCGCGCTTCTGGTCATGACGGCGTGGAATATGAGCGAGCCGCATAAATGGGGGGTGTATGCTCAGGCGCCGATCAGCGACCGGGCGCTTCTTCTTCTCACCATGGTGCTGACCGTGCTGGTTGACCTGACGGTTGCGATTGGTGTCGGCGTTGCCATTGGTCTCGCCCTGCGGCTTAGTCAGCGTGAGACGGAGACCGATTGGAAAACGCCGAAGCGTTAGGCCGAGCCCTTAAAGCGAAAAGCTTGTCCCGCAGCCGCATGCGGCCGTGGCGTTCGGATTATTGATCTTGAAGGCTGCGCCAATCAGCTCGGTCGAGAAATCAATTTCCGAACCGCGCATGAATTCCATACTCATCTCGTCGATCAGCACCGTGGCACCGTCGCGCTCGACCACAATGTCGTCGTCATTCTTGGTATCGTCGAGATCGAATTTGTAGGAAAAGCCCGAGCAGCCACCGCCTTCAACGGACACGCGAAGGAAGTCTTTGTCAGACTGTTTCGCCAGAATCGCCGTAATGCGCTTGGCAGCTGAGGAAGAGAGAGTGACATCGGTCATGGCCAACAAGATAGGAAAGCCTGCGCTTCCAGAAAAGAGAGCAGTGTTTGCGACACTGTGGGAATCGTCTCGCGGCCGCTTCCATGATGAGCCGGATTCTGCAACACGCACGCCATTTCAGCGCGATCGAGACCGGATTATACATTCCTCCGGTTTTCGCCGTCTGAAACAGAAAACGCAGGTTTTCGTCGCCCATGAGGGCGATCATTACCGCACGCGGCTCACTCATTCGCTTGAGGTGGCGCAGATTGCGCGCTCGGTTGCCCGCCGCCTCGGCGTTGACGAGGATCTTGCTGAAGCGATGGCGCTCGCCCACGATCTCGGCCACCCGCCATTCGGGCATGCAGGCGAAGATCAGCTGGATGCCAGCATGCAGGACTATGAGGGTTTCGACCACAATGCGCAGACCTTGCGTGTCGTCACGCGGCTTGAGCAGAGATATCCGAGTTTCGATGGCCTGAACCTGACCTGGGAGATGCTGGAAGGCCTGGTCAAGCATAATGGGCCGCTGATGACACCCGATACGCCGCTTCAGGCGCTGCCTGCAGCCTTCCGTGACTTCCCTTATCTGGAAAAGCTCGAACTGGACCAGTATGCCGGTCCGGAAGCGCAGATCGCGGCGCTCGCCGATGATATTGCCTACAAC
>NZ_JBARZC010000668.1:0-4660 GCF_049649345.1 Henriciella sp.
CAGGAAAGGTCAGGCACTGGCGCCGGTTCAGGTGCGCGGATGAGGCAGTGGCGGGCATCAAGACGTTCGTCATTCAGCCGGGCACGTCTCTTGAGCCGGTCGCTGGCCCGCCGGGAACCGTCCAGTCGCTCGACCATATCGTCATCGCCACGCCCAACCCCGATCGCGCTCTCGGACTTTACGGCGCAAGGCTCGGCCTCGACCTGCGCCTTGATCGGACAGCAGAGCAGTGGAACACGCGCTTTCTCTTCTTCAAGGTTGGCGGGCTGACCTTCGAGGTCACGCACAGGCTCGACCAGGCGCCGGACCCGGACGGACCGGACAGGATCTGGGGCATGACATGGACGGTCGATGATCTTGCCGCCGCCCATCAACGGCTGGAGGCGGACGGGTTGAATATCTCGGACATTCGCACCGGCCGGAAACCCGGCACGCGTGTGTTTACGGTAAGAGACGGCACACTTGGCGTGCCGACCCTGTTCATCTCCCATGACCCGCGCTAGAACGCCTTCCATGAAAGCGTTCACCAGCCTTACCACCACCGCCGCTGCGCTCACTGACAATGACCGGCTCATGGCCAATGTCGATACCGACATGATCATCCCGAAACAGTTCCTGAAGACGACGGAACGCGAGGGCTTGTCTCAGGGTCTGTTTTTCGAACTCAAAACAAAGGCGGATGGGACGCCCGATCCTGACTTCGTGCTGAACAGGCCCGCATTCCAGTCGGCCGGCATCTTGATCGCCGGCGAGAATTTCGGCTGCGGCTCCTCGCGCGAACATGCGCCCTGGGCCCTGCTGGACCAGGGCATCACCTGCGTGATTGCGCCGTCCTTTGCCGATATCTTTCACAATAATTGTTTCAAGAACGGGATCCTCCCGATCACCCTGCCGCACGAGACCTGCGCCGCGATGGCTGAACAGGCCGGCGGGGCCAATCATCGGTTCACCGTCGATCTGGAAAGCCAGACGATCACCACACCTGACGGCGAAACCATTGGGTTCGACATTGATGCCGGCCGCAAGGGGAGCCTGCTGGAAGGGCTCGACGATATCGGGCAGACGTTGAACGCTGCATCCGCAATCGAGACTTATGAGGCGGGCCGTAAGCTGTCCATGCCCTGGCTTGCCCCGACGAAGGCCTGAGGAGACCCCGCATGAAACTTGCCAGCCTGCTGATCGCCGCGCTCCTGCTCGCCGGGTGCGCCCTTGATCCTTACTCCACCCAGCCTGAGGTCGATATTGATCCTGAAAAGATCGACGAGCCGGTCCCGCCGTCTTCATGATCGTCGTCGAAGGCGCTGTGCGCATCGAGCCGGGCGACATCGAAGCTGCACGGCCAGCCATGGAAAAAATGATCCGGTCCAGCCGCGCCGAAACGGGCTGCATCGACTATGCCTATGCGCTCGATCTCATTGATCCGGGACTCGTCCGTGTCAGCGAGCGCTGGGCAGACCGGGCCGCCCTGAAAGCGCATTTAGCGACGCCCCACATGGCTGAATGGCGCGCTGCGCTGGCAGGCCTCGGGCTTCGTGATCGCTCGCTAAGAGTGTACGAGGCTGAACCGGAAGACCTGTAGGCCTGTAGACATCATCGCACATTCGGGCCAGAACCCTCGCCGATATGAAACAGACACTTCTCCTTCTTCCCGGCGACGGCATCGGCCCGGAAGTCATCGCTGCGGCCCGCCAGATTTCAGAACTCGTTGCGCCCGACGTCGAGCTTTCCGAGGCGCTTGTCGGAGGCGCATCACTGGATGCGTCAGGCGTGCCCCTGACGGATGACGTTCTTGAGCAGGCAAAGACCAGCGATGCCGTCCTGCTGGGCGCGGTTGGTGGTCCGAAATGGGAGAATGCAGAGCGTGACAAGCGCCCGGAGATGGGGCTGCTGAGCCTGCGCAAGGAACTCGACGTCTTTGCCAATCTGCGTCCTGCCTTCTGCTTCGAAGCCCTGATCGGAGCCTCGACGCTGAAGCGCGACATCGTTGAAGGCCTGGATCTGATGATCGTGCGCGAGCTGACATCCGGGGTCTATTTCGGTGAACCGCGCGGCATAGACACCGACGAAAATGGTGTCCGGCGCGGCTATGACACGTCGATCTACACGGCGCCTGAAATAGAGCGCGTTGCCCGCGTCGCCTTCGAGATCGCGCGCGGCCGGAATGGCCGCGTCTGCTCGGTCGACAAGTCGAATGTCATGGAAAGCGGCCTGTTCTGGCGCACAGAGGTCAGTGGCCTTCACGAGATGGGCGGGGAGGGCGTTGAGCTCACCCATATGCTGGCGGACGCCTGCGCCATGGAGCTGGTGCGCAACCCGAAACAGTTTGACGTGATCCTGGCCGACAATCTCTTTGGCGACCTTCTGTCTGACGAAGCTTCCATGCTGACTGGCTCCATAGGCATGCTGCCATCGGCAAGCCTCGGGGTGGAGGGCACGCCCGGCCTGTTCGAGCCTGTGCACGGGTCAGCCCCGGACATTGCCGGTCAGAATATCGCCAATCCCTGCGCGGCAATCCTGTCGCTGGAAATGGCGTTGCGCTGGTCGCTCGCGCGGCCGGATGCGGCAGATCGCGTGATGACCGCAGTTGCAGGAGCGCTCAAGGCGGGGGCCAGAACGAACGATCTGGGCGGCAGCCTGTCCACCACGGACATGACCAGGGCCGTTATCGATCAGCTGTAATCTGCGATCCGGCTCATCAGCTGGCCGCGAAACTCGAAAAAGCTCGCGCCGCGGATCTTGATCGTTTCGCCGGCTTTCACGCCGTTCGGAAGATCAACCGCCGCTTTTCCCTCGAACTCGATTTCGGCGGCCGCCTTGCCCTGCCCGATCACGAGGCTGACCAGTTTCTGGCGCCGGTAGGAAAAGGCGTTGCCTGAAAGCTGAGCCACCTCGCCCATCTTGTCACGGCCTTCAAACGTCATGGTCTGGCCCGTATTGGAAATATTCTCGAAAATGACGTCTTCGGTCACACAGTCGAGCATCCCCTCGATGTCCCGGGAATTATAGCACTTTATGTACTTCGAGATCGTGTCTTCTATCAGGATCGCCTCCATCGGGCGGGAGTTTGCAGGTATGGCACTCAACATTTGCCGAAAGTGCATTACATGCATGTGAAATCAAGCCTTCGACTGTGGCGCAGGTGATCTGCTGCCCGGGCTTTCATCACAAGATTGAGAAGCTGCCTCATCTGACGTATCACGAGCAGCTTCGTGAAAGGATAATTGTCATGTCACTTAGAGTTGCCGTTGTTGGCGCGACAGGAAATGTGGGCCGTGAGCTCCTCAATATCATGGATGAGCGTGATTTTCCTGCAGATCAGGTTTTTGCCGTTGCCTCTCGCCGGTCTGTCGGCCGCGAAGTAAGCTATGGCGACAAGACGCTGAAATGCCAGGCGCTCGACGATTTCGATTTCTCGAATGTGGACATCGTCCTCATGTCCGCTGGCGGCTCCATCTCGAAACAGTGGGCCGAGAAAATGGGCAAGTCAGGCGCCATTGTGATCGATAATTCATCGGCCTGGCGGATGGACCCTGATGTCCCGCTCGTCGTGCCGGAAGTGAATGGCGAAGATGTGCTGAAATATGCCACCAAGAATATCATCGCCAACCCCAACTGCTCGACCGCCCAGCTCGTCATGGCGCTGAAGCCGCTGCATGATGCTGCCGGTATCAAGCGCGTCGTGGTCTCGACCTATCAGTCGGTGTCCGGCGCTGGCAAGTCCGGCATGGATGAGCTCTGGAACCAGACCAAGGGCATCTTCGTCAACGACCAGCCCGAGCCTGAAGAATTCTCGCGTCAGATTGCCTTCAATGCGATCCCGATGATTGGCTCGTTCATGGACGATGGCAACACCGACGAAGAAGCCAAGATGTGGAACGAGACCCACAAGATGATCGATCCAAACATCAAGCTGACGGTCACCTGTGTACGTGTGCCTGTCTTCGTTGGTCACGCTGAATCGGTGAACATTGAGTTCGAGGACGCGATCACGCCGGAGCAGGCACGCGAAGTGCTGCGTAATTTCGATGGCGTGCAGGTGATCGATAATCCTGACGATGACCAGTACATCACGCCGATCGATTGCGCCGGCGAATGGGACACGTTTGTCTCGCGCATCCGCACTGACTCGACGGTCGAGCACGGCCTGTCCATGTGGGTCGTGGCTGACAATCTGCGCAAGGGCGCGGCATTGAACGCGATCCAGATTGCTGAGGAACTCGTCAAGCGCGGCGTCCTGGCACCGGACACGGTCAACGCCTGATCGAGCCTTCAGTTCGAAGCGTAAAACGCCGCCTCTAGGGCGGCGTTTTTATTGCTCAAGGCCCAAAAACTCATTTCACCTGCCACAAGATTCAGGTGGCATCGCGTAGCACCGCAGACTATTTGGGCGCCCATGACCCCAGACCTTCGCCTTGGTTTCTTTAGTGCATTCGCAGCCTACGCGCTCTGGGGCGGGCTTCCGCTTTATTTCAGGGCGCTGGACCACATCCTGCCCGCAGAGATGCTCGCGCATCGCATTGTCTGGGCGCTGCCAACCGCGCTCGTCTTCATCACGGTTGCCGCGCGCTGGAAGGATATGAGGGCCGCCCTCACGCTAAAGCGTATTTTCTATCTGTCGATTTCAGCGGGCCTCATTGCTCTAAACTGGCTGGTCTATATC
>NZ_JBARZC010000669.1:0-3559 GCF_049649345.1 Henriciella sp.
GGTCCAGACCTGGCCGGCCGCGTCGCGCACTTCGAGATAGGCTGTCAGCACGCCGCCTTCGGGCTGGTTGACCGCCGAGGTCGACATCACGCCCTCGATCCCGCCTTCCGCGCTGTAACGCCCGCCCTGGCTGGTCTTCGACGTCCCCGCCGCAGACACGCGCTCCACGGTCAGCGTATAGGTGAGATCGACATCGGCATCGCTCACCACCATGCTTCTCAGGCGCACCTTGTCGTCAACGGTCTCAGCATCGATCCAGGCATCGACCTCGCCGGCCGACGCCGTCCCCGCACACCCGAAAAGGGCCATTATTCCACTCGCAACAAGCTTTTTCATGATCTAGTTCCCCGTCGTGACCACAGGCGGATGCCCGACTGTGGCGAGCACTTCCGGCGGCAGGCCGGACGCACTTGATTCCAGCGCCGCCTTTTCCTCGCGCGAGCGCCCGTTCAGCAATTCGTCGCCAAAAGACTGGGCCGCGAGGCTCGTGGCTGCCCCGCGGCCGATCTGGTCAGCCGTGGAGGCCGGGTCGCGGGCAAAGACGTCGACGCCCGATTGTGATCCCCGTATCAGCACTTCTTCCGCACTCGTCGAACGGGTTGTCTTCGCCGCCTGGAGCGGGCGCTTTTCAAGCTCTTCACAAAACACGTAGCGCGGGTTCATGCCGGGCTCGCAGAAATCCTTGCCGCCTTCCGCCTGCTCGACATCGAACTCCGAAGGATTGGTCTGCAACTGTTCGATTTGCGTTTCATTCAGGCGCACATCCGATCGCAGCTGCTCTGTATCTACTGCGCCATCCTGGGCGGTTTCCTTCAGGATGAGCTGAGGCACAGAGGTTGGATCGTCCGCCTCTTGCGCGTGAGCAGCTGGCATAGCGAAGACAGGCAGGGCGAGCGCCAGTATCAAGAAATATCGCATGTCCAATCCTTCCGCCCGTCTGATGACCGGCTAGTTCGTCACAGGGGGCGGCGTTCCCGCACCTCCTTGTATCACTTCAATCCCCGGACAGGATGATACCAGACATCCGGTCTGGCTCATAACGTAACTATAATTATCGCCCAGCTGGGTCAGCTTGAGCGAGCTGCCGGCGCCCATCTGTGTGATTGCGCCCGAATTGTTGTTGCCGTTCTGGTCGATAAGAACCTCATTGCCCGTCCCGTTCTGCGTCACCTCGGCAAAGTTCTCGACGCCATTCTGGAAGATGCTGGCCTGGTTGCTCGTGCCATAGGCCGCGCCGCCGCCGGGATCGCTCACGGTCTGGCTGATCGACGCGGAATTCAGGCTGCCGGCCTGGAGGATATAGGCTGAGTTCGCATAGGGGGTCGATAAATCATTGAGCTGGCTGATCTGCGCCCTGTTGCCAGTGCCGTAGATCTCGATCGTCGCGTCGTTCTGGGCCGGTCCATTGGCGCCCGACTGCGAGATGCTGAACTCATTGAAATCCCCGACAATGGTAACCTCCGCGGTCGAGTCCGAACCCGATTGCGTGATCGTGTTCGCAGAGCCGTCCGGCGCCGAATTCTGGCTGCCCAATATGTCGATCGTCGCGCTCAGATCTTCGCCGGACTGGGTCACGACGGTGGAGTTGTCATAGCCCTTATGGGAGATTGCGACGAGGGAGTCGGCGTTGAGAATTGCGGTGTCTGTTGCCAGCTGCGCAGACGCTGACAGCGTGCCAGCCCCAATCGCCGAGACGGCGGCACATATCGCGAGAGCTGTTTTCATGGCCGTCCTCCTGTTGAAACGGGCCGCTGCTGACGGCCTGCCGGCCTGTCTGCCCAGCCGGCTCTTCTTGCGTATTCCCCAACCCTCATGCAGCTTCGACGCCATATGTCTGGCGCCGCCTGCCGCATCGCCGCCATCCTACCATAGCTGGCGGTGCGGGTAACGGGGTCATTTCAAACCAGCCTTCGAAACTATTTCCGGAAGCTGGACAGTGGCGGAGCCCGGCGAAGCAGCAAGCGCTGTTTACTCGCCGGGCCCCGATAGCATCAGGCCATTACTGGGTTACGGTTGAGACGTTGCCCATACCGGTCTGCATGACATTCGCGATGTTGCCGTCGGTCATTGTCTGGCTGACATCTGCGAGATTGTCGAAACCATCCTGCATGATCGTGCTGGTATTGTCGGACGAAGCCTGCAGGACCAGCGCCCGGTTATCGCCCGTGCCATCCTGGGTAATGACGCTGTCATTGAAGCTGCCGGTCTGGCTCACCTCCGCATAGTCCGATCCAATTGCGGAGTTCTGCGTGACCGCGCTCGTATTGCTGTCGCCGGACTGATTGACATAAGCGCTGTCATTATCGCCGTTCTGCACGATGGTGCTGGTATTCAGTGCGCCGGACTGGTTATCGATCATGGCGTAATTAGTGTTGCCGATCTGATCGATGTCCGACACGTTGCCATCGCCGTCCTGGTCCATGATGAAGGCCTGGTTGCCATCACCAATCTGGGCGACATAGCTTTCATTCAGGCCGCCATCCTGATCGACATCGGCCAAGTTTCCATCACCGGACTGCACGATCTCACTGAAGTTACCGTCCGTGCCCGGGCCTTCGCCCTGCTCTTCAACAATCGCGATGTTGTCGTCGCCGGACTGGTCGATGACGCTGATCTGGTTGGACTCATCCTGGTAGACGGTGGCGAGGTTGTTGTTGCCGCCCTGGATGACTTCACTGTCATTGTCGGCACCGGTCTGGTAGACGCTGGCAGTGTTCATGCCCTTGCCCGGATTGGTCCCGCCCTGACGGATCACGCTATTATGGTCGGATCCTGTCTGATCGACCAGAGCTGTATTGTCTTCCGAGCGCGGCGTCATCGTCGGCAAGCCAGCCCCCAGATTGTCATTCTGAAAGATGGTGCTGTCGTTTCCGGTACCATTTTGGTACACATTTGCGATGGAGTCCTTACCGCCGCTGCCCTGGATGATCTTGTTGTAGTTGTCCGAACCGAGCTGTTCGACATTCGCGTAACCGCCATCTGCCCGGGCTCTCTGGACCACATCAGATATGTTGGCGTCGCCGGACTGAAGAACAAACGCTTCCTGACTTTTTTCTTTCTGATCGAGATCGGAAAGGTTGTCCATGCCGGTCTGATCAACCGTGGCATAACCACCGCTATGCGTCTGGTCGGAATTGGACGTGTTGAAGCTTCCCGACTGTGTCACGGTGATTTCCTGGCCCCGGCTGCCGAGGGGGCGGCCCTGATCGACATTGGCGAGGTTGCCGCCGCCGCCGGATTGGGAAACCGTCGCTTCCTGCGTGTACCCGCCAGACGTGCTCAGGGCACCGCCTGTCGAGTCCTGATCGATGTTCACCACGTTGGTCGGCGAGGAGCCGTCCGTATTGCTTTGGGTGACGGTCGCGCCCATGCCGTCGCCATTCTGGGTGACGTTGGCGACGTTTGCAGGAACAGAGAAGCCGGGCGAGCCGGGCGTGACCTCGGACTGGGTCACGCTGACAAAGCTATTGCTCGCTTCATCGGTGGGCGTGCCCTGGACGATATTGGCAACACCCTCGGAGCCGCCAGTCTGGTCTACCTCCGCCTCATTGTTCGTGCC
>NZ_JBARZC010000670.1:0-23706 GCF_049649345.1 Henriciella sp.
GTGACAGAGGACCTTGCAAATCTGTTCAGCCGCAAGATGAACCGCGAGCTGGAGCAGGTACGCGATTTCCTCATCCTTCACTACAAGCTCACAGAGCGCGAGGATTCAGACTTCTGGCGCAGCCGAAAGGCGATGGAGATCCCTGATACGCTGGCCGAGCGTATCGCCCTCTTCAGAGACAGCGCGCATGCCTACAACAATTGCGATGAGCTCTTCCTGACCGACTCCTGGGTTCAGGTCATGATGGGGCAGGGGCTCCACCCGGCCGGCCGGCATGCTGTCGGGCACATGTTCCCGGACGACAAGCTCAAAGGGGCGCTCGACGCGCAGCGCGCCCAGCTCGACAAGGTTCTCTCGCAACTGCCGGCGCATGAGGACTTCCTGAAGCAGTATTGCCCGGCCGAGCCAGCATAAAAAACGGCGGACACATGCCGTGCCCGCCGTTTCCTGCTCAATTCATGCTGCGCCTAGTCGCTGGCAACAGAAACCTCTGCTGACGATACACCCTCGGCATAGCCCGGCTGTCCACCACCAGCCGACACGGTGAAGCTGCCGGCTTCAGGGAAGACCAGATTGCCGTCTTCGTCATGATAGCCGATCTGGCTGGCGGGGATACTTACGTCGACGCTCGCCGTTTCGCCGGGCTGAAGATCGACCACATCGAATCCGGCAAGCTCCACTTTCGGTACAGACCGGTTCGGGCGGTCGGTGCGCGTCACGTAAAACTGAACCACTTCCCGGCCTGCCATGTCGCCGGAATTGGTCACGTCGACAGAGACGGTTAGATCTTCGCCGGCAGTGTAGGCGTTGGCGATATCGAGGTCGGAATAGCTGAAATCGGTATAGCTGAGACCATGCCCGAACGGGTAAAGCGGCTCGCCGTCAAAATATTTGTACGTCCGGTTTTCCATTGAATAGTCGAGAAAATCCGGCAGGTCATCGACGGACTTATAGAAGGTCACCGGCAGGCGGCCTGACGGGCTATACTCGCCCCAGAGGAGGTCGGCGATCGCTTCGCCGGCTTTCTCACCCGGATAGAAAGCCTGGACGATGGCGGGCAGGTTTTCGTGTTCCCAGTTGAGGGCCATTGCGCTGCCGGAGAAGTTCACCATCACGATTGGCTTGCCAGTGGCGTGGAGAGTCTTGAGGAGTTCCTCTTGCGGCGCAGGCAGCTTCAGATGCGTGCGGTCCCCGCCGAGGAACCCATCAAGCTCGACGCCCATTTCCTCGCCTTCGAGATTGGCGTCGATGCCGCCAAAGTAGAGGATGACGTCTGCGTCTTCTACGGCTGCCATCGCTTCGGCTTCGAGGTCACGAGAAACCTCCGTCCAGTTCAGATAGGCATACTTGTCGAGCTGGTCGCGCGGCCATCCGCTATCGAAATTGAGCGTCATCGTGAACGGATAGCGCTCGCCCGCCTTCATTTCGACGTCGTCCGTTTCGCCGACTTCCTCGCCGGCGATCTCGACTTTCGACCAGCGCGACGGCTGGAAGCGGTAGACGCCGTCTTCCTCGGGGACGATGACGCCTTCCCAGACGGCGCCGAACTCATTGTTCAGGCCGTTCGTGCCGGGGGTGCGCTCCCAGTAGAAGTCGATCTTCTCCTCGACCTGTTCGAGCAGCGGATCGCCGGAGATGAACTTGTCCTCGTAATAGGCGGCCTCGACGCCCGGGACGAGATCGCCATTCTCGCCTTCATGGAAGAGAACGTTTGCCGGCACCGGCTTGAAGTCTGAATAGATATCGCCCGCGATGGTCGAGCCAAGCGCATAGGTTACGTTCTCTTCGCCGACTTTTGCCTTGATGCCCTCGAGCGCTGTGACCGGCTGGGTCGGGCGGCCATAATAATTGGCGACAAGCGTCCACCAATTGTCCGCGTTTGGCCCGATAACGGCGACTTTCGTATCCGGCTCAAGTGGCAGGATGCCGTCATTCTTGAGCAGGACAAGCGACTTGCGGGCCGTCTCTTCCGACAGCGCGATATGCTCATCGTTCGCAACGATATCGATTGATGTGTCTGCATACGGAACGAGGTCCGGGTCATCATACATGCCAAGCCGGAAAAGGGCCGTGTAAAGACGGATGACGGACTGGTCGATTGTCTCTTCATCGATCAGCCCCTGCGCCACAGCCTCCGGCAGCGCGTCCATCTTGTTGCCTTCGCCGTCCCCGCAATTGAGGTCGGTGCCCATCTTGACTGCCACGGCGGCCGCTTCAGCGCGTGTGTCGACATAGTCATGCGCGACATAGGGGGCTTCGCCGGCGTCGACCTTGTCCTGGTCATAGTAGAAGTCGCCGATCGCGCCGCAGTCGGAGACGACATAGCCATCGAAGCCGATATCGCCGCGCAGCAGGTCGACCATCAGGCGTTCGGAGGCGCAGGCCGGTGCGCCCCAGACGGCATTATAGGCGCACATGACCGATTCCACGTCGGCCTCATCCATCGCCATCTTGAAGGCAGGCAGATAGGTCTCCCAGAGATCTGCGTCGGTCGCGATATAATCATCGCGGTGGCGAGAAGGCTCGGGGCCTGAGTGGACCGCATAGTGTTTCACCGTCGCGACGGCTTTGAGGTATTTGTCGTCATCGCCCTGGATGCCATTGACGAAATTGACCGCCATCCGGCCCGTCAGGAACGGGTCTTCGCCATAGGTTTCCTGGCCGCGGCCCCAGCGGGGGTCACGGAAGATATTGATGTTCGGAGACCAGAAGGTGAGGCCGCCATACATCGCGTAGACGTCTTCGCCGGCATAATAATGGTGCTTCGCGCGGCCTTCATCGGAGATGGTCGTCGCGACATTGAGCATCAAATCCTCGTCCCAGGTCGCGGCAAGGCCGATCGCCTGCGGGAAGACGGTCGCATGGCCGGCGCGGGCCACGCCGTGCAGCGCTTCGTTCCACCAGTTGTATTCGTGGATGCCAAGACGCGGGATGGCTGCCGCCTTATCGTACATCTGAGAAGCCTTCTCCTCGAGCGTCATGCGCGAGACAAGGTCTGCGGCGCGCGCCTCAGGCGAAAGAGTGGGATCCATGTAAGGCAGGTCGGCCGGCGCCTCGGCGGTTTGCGCGCTGGTTGCTGAACTGTCGCCAGCGCTGACCGCCGCGGTCTCGTTTGCGTTGCAACCTGTGAGCAGGGCGATGGCGCAAGCCGAGGCGAGCCAGATGGCTTTAACTGGGGTATTGGTCATGAATACTGTTCCTCCCGGGGATGGTTCTTGGGGCCCCCCCTTCTAAAGTTGATGAAGGACAGGCACCGCTTGTTGTTGAAAATGTTGTACGCTAACATTCCGTGCTATCACAACCCGCTGGGCGTCGATTCTGGGTCTTGCGGAGAGAAAAAATAACTATGGGAGACTCGCAATGCGCAAACAGGCGCTGATCCTCGTTGCGCTTGCCGCAGCAGTCCTGATGCCTTCGGCTACGGCCGAGGACGGATACAAGCTCTGGCTGCGTTATGACGCGCTAGAGGCGGGCATACCCTATCTCCCGGCTGATGTCGTGACCGGGTGCACGACCCCCTCAGCAACCATCCGCAAATCGCTGGATGAGTTGGACATCGCCTTTGCCTCCCTTGCCGGTGAAAAGCTGCCGCAAAGCCGAACAGCGGGTGAGGGATCGCTCATCCTCGCCAGTCGCAAGTGTCTCGACGGTCTCCCGCAAGGCCTTCGGCCTGATGTCGCCGGGCTCGGTCAGGATGGCTATGTCATCGAGAGCGTAGAGACCGGCGCTGGCCGGGCCCTCCTGATTGCCGGTCAATCGGATGCCGGCCTTATGTACGGTGTGTTTGATTTCCTGATGCGGCTGTCCCGAAGCAAGGACGTTCGAGGCCTCTCGGTCGAACAAACGCCCGCGGTCAAACTCCGCCTGCTCAATCATTGGGACAATCTCGACCGCCATGTTGAGCGCGGCTATGCGGGCCAGTCGATCTGGAACTGGCACCTGCTGCCCGGCTATGTCGATCCGCGTTACGAAGATTATGCCCGCGCCAATGCCTCGATCGGGATCAATGGTGTCTCGCTGACCAATGTAAATGCGGACGCAACCGTGCTGACGCCGCAATATATCGAAAAGGTCGCCGCGCTGGCCGATGTCTTCCGGCCCTATGGCATCCAGGTGTATCTGACGGCGCGCTTCTCAGCACCAATGGAACTTGGCGGGCTCGACACGGCCGATCCGCTGGACGACGACGTGCACCAGTGGTGGCGGGCCAAGGCAGATGAAATTTATACCGAAATCCCCGATTTCGGCGGTTTCCTCGTCAAGGCTAATTCCGAGGGCCAGCCCGGGCCTCAGGACTATTCTCGCAGCCATGCAGTGGGGGCCAACATGCTCGCCGATGCGCTCGCGCCCCATGGCGGCGTCGTGATGTGGCGCGCCTTCGTCTATTCTGCTGAGGAGCCCGAAGACCGGGTGAAACAAGCCTATACCGAGTTCAAGCCGCTGGATGGTGCCTTCCGCGACAATGTCATCGTGCAGGTTAAGAACGGCCCGCTCGATTTCCAGCCGCGAGAGCCTTTCCATCCACTCTTCGGCGCTATGGAGGAGACGCCACTCGCGCTGGAGCTGCAGATCACCAAGGAGTATCTCGGCTTTTCGACCCATCTCGCCTATCTCGGCACGCTCTGGGAGGAGGTGCTGGCTGCTGACACCTATGTGGACGGCACGGGCTCGACGGTTGCGGATGTGATCGACGGAGCATTCACTGGCGAATCGCTCACAGCGATGGCGGGTGTCTCGAATGTCGGGGTGGACCGTAACTGGACCGGCTCTCATTTTGACCAGGCGAACTGGTACGCTTTCGGCCGGTTCGCCTGGGATCCAGATGTGTCCGCCGAAGCCATTGCAGGCGATTGGGCGGCGCTGACCTTCACCACCGATCCTGATGCGCTCGATGTGATTGTGGATATGATGATGCAGTCCCGCGAGGCGGTGGTGAACTATATGACGCCGCTCGGCCTCACCCATCTGATGGGCACGGGCCATCATTATGGCCCTGCGCCCTGGGTCGATGATCTCGGCCGGGCCGACTGGACGCCGTATTACTATCACCGCGCCACGGAGGATGCGATCGGCTTCGACCGGACGGAAACTGGCTCCAACGCGGTCGCGCGGTATGCAGAGCCGCTGATGAGGCGATGGTCCGATGTCGACACGACCCCGGACGAACTTCTTCTCTGGTTTCACCGGCTGCCCTGGGACTATGAGATGAAATCCGGGCGCTCGCTCTGGGAGGAGTTGGTCCGTCACTATGATCTCGGCGTCCAGCAGGCCGTAGACCTCGCTGAGCAGTGGCAGCGCCTGGAGGGTCAGATCGATCCCGAACGCTTCGCCCAAACCGCCGCCTATCTGGATATCCAGAAGCGGGAAGCCCGCTGGTGGCGCGATGCCTCGATTGCCTATTGGCAGAGCGTCAACGGCCTGGCGCTGCCGGAAGGGGCGGAGCCGCCCGCGCATGATCTCGACTATTACAAGCGCCTCGAATTCCCGAACGCGCCGGGGCAGGGCGGCTAGGGCTCAGCCGGCCGGCTTGCTCTTGCGGGCGCCCTGCAGACGTTGCAGGCACACGAACACAAGAACCAGGACGCCGATCACGATCTTGGTCCACCAGCTGTTCAATGATCCGTTGAAGGCGATATAGGTCTGCACCAGACCCATCAGCATCACACCGACCAGCGTGCCGAGCACATAGCCCGATCCGCCCGTCAGCAGCGTGCCGCCAATCACCACAGCCGCGATGGCGTCGAGCTCAAGCCCCAAGCCGGCGAGCGCGTATCCCGACGAGGTGTAAAAAGAGAACATGATCCCGGCGAGCGCGGCGAGGAATGAGCTGAGCGCATAGATCCCAATCGTGGTCTGCGCGACGGGAACAGCCATCAGCTTTGCCGATTCCGCATTGCCGCCGATGGCGTAGACATAGGTCCCGAAGCGCCGATAATGGGCAAGGATCACCGCGCCCGCGAGCACCACGGCGAGGATGAGCGCCTGTGCCCCGATGAAGCCGCGTCCGGGCAGCATCACGCCTGCGGCATTGATCGCATCATAGACACCATTCTCGATCGGCACCGACCGCTCGCTGACAACCACGGCGAGGCCGCGCATCAGGAACATGCCGGCCAGCGTCACGATAAAGGGCTGCAGCCTGTAATAATGGATGAGTGCGCCCATCGCGGCGCCGAAGGCCGAGCCAATGGCCACCACCAGCGGGAAGACGACATAGATCGGCCAGCCCTGCTGGATCAGCACGGCTGTGAGGACGCCTGTGAAAGCAATCACCGCGCCGACCGAGAGGTCTATACCGCCCGACAGGATGACGAAGGTCATGCCGATCGCGGTGACGGCGAGAAACGCATTGTCAGTGAAGAGGTTGAGGAAGACGCTAAGGCTGGCAAAGCCATCATATTGCAGCGACCCCAACAGGAAGAGTGCAGCGAAGAGGGCGGCGGTAATCAGGACCGGTATGTGGCGCGGCGCGATCATGCGCGGACCCTCGCGCGAAGCGATCTGAACTGTGCCTGCGCAATGGAGGACTGGAGCAGCAGAACGGCAATGATCACAGCTGCCTTGATGACCAGATTGAATTTCGGCGGAATGCCCGAGAGCACGATGGCTGTGTTGAGCGACTGGATGATCAGCGCGCCGACAACGGCCAGCACAAGCGAATAGCGCCCGCCCATCAGGCTGGTGCCGCCGATGACGACGGCAAGGATGGCATCGAGCTCGATCCAGAGGCCGACATTGTTGGCATCTGCGCCCTGAATGTCGGCCGTCGCGACGAGGCCGGCGAGCGCGGCGCAGATGCCGGCGATGGCATAGACGGCGAGCTTGATCGCGCGGACGGGAATACCAGCATAGCGGCTCGCCGAGGCATTGGCGCCGACCGCTTCGATGAACAGGCCGAGGGCGGTGGCCCGCGTCAGTGCCAGTATCGCGGCGAGGACGATGAGCACCAGCCAGACTGGCATGGGCAGGCCGAGCAGCGTACCGACGCCGACAAAGGCAAAGGCCTCGTTCTGGAAAGTGATGATCTGCCCGTCATTGAGAAGCTGGGCGACGCCGCGCCCGGCGACAAGCAGGATCAGCGTCGCGACAATGGGCTGGATGCCGAGCCCGGCGACGAGCGTGCCGTTCAACAGGCCGGCGGCAAGCCCTGCACCGAGGCCTGCCAGGATGATCAGTGGCACCGGCAGGGCCGTCCCGACGATGAGATTGGCAGCGACCGCCCCCGCAATCGCCATCACGGCACCGACGGAGAGGTCGATCCCCCCCGTCGCGATGACAAGTGACATGCCGATGGCGATGAGCGCGACCGGTGCGCCGCGATTGAAGATGTCGATCAGGCCGCCGAAGACCCGTCCGTCGTGTACGGTGAAGGCGAAGAAGCCGGGATTGACGATGAGGATGATCAGCCAGATCAGGCCGAGTGCCACCAGCGGCCAGAGCGCGCCATGGCGCTGCAACGCGGAAAGGACCGATTTCGGCCCGCTCATGACGCGATCGCCTGTAGCACGGCGTCCTCGGTAATATCCTCACCTTCGATGACGGCGATCTGCCGGAAGTCGCGCAGCACGATGACACGGTGGCTGAAGGCGACGAGTTCTTCGAGTTCAGAGGAGGTTACGACCAATGCCATACCGCGATCGCAGAGCTGCTGGATGAGACGCAAGATTTCGGCATGTGCGCCGACATCAATGCCGCGCGTCGGCTCATCCAGGAGCAGCACGTCCGGTTCGATGGCGAGCCATCGGGCGAGGATGACTTTCTGCTGGTTGCCGCCGCTCAGCAGGCGGACCGGCTTGTCTGCGTCCGGCGTCGCGATCTTGAAATCGGCTATGGCTTTCGCGGCCATGGCGCGCTGTTCCCCCGCCGGGATGGGCCGCCACCAGCCGCGCCGGGCCTGCAGGGCGAGCGCGATATTCTCCCGCACGCTGAGCTCCCCGACAATACCGTTCGCTTTGCGGTCTTCCGGGCAGAGCGCGATACCCTTTGCGATGGCCGTGCGCGGCGAGTTGATCTGCACGATCTCGCCGTTGCAGCGGATTTTGCCATCCGAGAGCGTGTCGAGCCCGAAGAGCGCGCGGCAGACTTCGGTTCGCCCCGAACCGAGGAGGCCCGCGAGGCCGATTGCTTCGCCGGCGAGCGCCGTCAGACTAATCTCCTGCACGGAGCCCTCGACGCATGCCCCCTGGACATCCAGCGCCGCATCCTTTGCGCCGTCCACCGCGCGCCGGCTTGCATGTCCGGCCGTGGTCCCCTGCAGCTCATAGCCGAGCATGTGCTCGACGAGCTTCGGGCGAGGAAGGACGGCGGTCTCGAACGTCCCGATCTTCTCGCCATTTCGCAGCACCGTGATCCGGTCCGACAGGGCGTAGACCTGGTCGAGAAAGTGCGTGACGAAGATAATGCCGAGCCCGTCGTCGCGTAGACCGCGCAGGATATCGAACAGCACCTCGACCTCGCCCGCATCGAGGCTCGCCGTCGGCTCATCGAGGACAAGGATTTTCGCGCGCTGCTCGACGCCGCGGGCTATCGCGACGAGCTGCTGGATAGCGACGGAAAACTGTTCGAGCGGCCGCGTTACATCTATGTCGAGGCGGAAGCGCTTCAGCGTGTCGCGTGCCTCGGCATTCATCCGCTTCCAGTCGGTCAGGCCAAAGCGGCGCGGCTCCCGCCCGAGCATGAGGTTTTGCGCGACCGACAGGTTGGGCAGGAGATTGACCTCCTGATAGACCGTGCTGATCCCGGCTGACTGCGCCTCGCCCACCGATTGCGGCGACAGCGTCTCGCCGCTAAGCGCCATCTCTCCGCCATCTCTCTGATAGACGCCGGTCAGCACCTTGATCAGGGTCGACTTGCCCGCGCCATTCTCGCCAAGCAGGGCGTGGACCTCGCCGGCTCGCACCTCGAAGTCGACATCGTCGAGCGCGACAACGCCCGGAAATTCTTTCCGGACCCTGCGAAGGGTGAGGAGCGGCGCGGCGGCACTCATCGGCCTATTCGGCGGTCCGCTTCTGATATTCCTCCGCCGCGGTCTCCTGCGTATAGAGGTCGCCATTGACGGAGATCAGCTTGTCCACGCTTTCGCCGCGTAGATGCGCCTCGATGGCATCGAAAGCAGGGCCGCCCATATAGGGGCTGAGCTCGACCGTGGCATTGGTGTCGCCATCGGCCATCGCCTTGAAGATGTCCGGCACTGCGTCAACGGAGACGACGAGGATATCATCGCCCGGATCGACGCCGGCCTCCTTCATTGCAATGACTGCACCGAGCGCCATTTCGTCATTATGGGCCCAGACGGCGCAGATGTCGGCGGGGTTCATGGCACGCAGGAAGGTCTCCATGATTTCCTTGCCGCGGGCGCGGGTAAAGTCTGCGGTCTGCGTCTTCACGATCTCGGCGTCCGGATAGTCGGCGATCACTTCGTTGAAGCCGGTCATCCGGTCGATGGCAGCGGTCGCCCCGACGGTGCCCTGCAGCTCGACGATGTCGCAGTCGCCGCCCGTCTCGTCCATCAGCCAGCGAGCGGCCTTGCGGCCTTCTTCGACAAAGTCTGAGGCGACGCGGGTGAGGTAGAGGCTGTCATCCTCCAGAGCCATGTTGCGGTCGACGATCACGACGGGGATGCCGGCGCGCTTTGCTTCGGTCAGCACCGGTTTCCAGCCGGTCTCGACCACGGGCGCGATCACGATGGCATCGACGCCCTGCGCTATGAAGCTGCGCACGGCGCGGATCTGGTTTTCCTGCTTCTGCTGGGCATCGGAGAATTTGAGGTCAATGCTGCGGTCGCGCGCTTCGGCCTGTACGGCCTGGCTGAAGGAGGTTCGCCAGCCGCTTTCCGAGCCGACCTGCGAGAAGCCGATGGTGAGCTGGTCGTCGCCAGCAGCGTCTGAGTCGCCAGAACCACCGGAACCGCAAGCGGCGAGTGCGATAGCGCTAACAACTAGTGTTATAACATGTTTCATATGACCTCCCGTTTTTCTTTATATCCTAGAATCTAGATCCAGCCGCCGTCGACAATAAACGATTGGGCGGTGCACATTCGCGCATCGTCCGAGGCGAGGAAGAGTGCCATGGCGCAGATGTCCTGCGCCAGCAGTTCGCGCTTCAGCGACTGGCCGCGCTCGATCTCGCGCTTCACGTCTTCGCCGACCCACATCTCTTTCTGTTTCGGCGTCATCACCCAGCCCGGCACCAGCGTATTGATGCGGATATTGTCGGCGCCGAGGTCGCGGGCGAGACCGCGCGTCATGCCTTCGATGGCCGCTTTGGACGTGGTGTAGCCGGTCATCCCCCCCTGGCATTCATACCAGCTCATCGATCCGAAATTGATGATGGAGCCGCTACCTGCCTCGAGCATTTGCGCGTGAACCGACTTGATAGCGAAGAAAGCGTGGCGGAGGTTCACGGCAATCCGGTCGTCCCAATAGGCTTCGGTGACCTCTCGAAAATCGTGGCGTGTATCATCGGCGGCATTGTTGAGGAGGACGCGGATCGGGCCATCGACTTCACCCACCTCATTGATGACGTTGGCGAGCTTTGCCGTGTCGCGCAGGTCGCATTCAAAGAAGCGGGCGCCTGTCTTTTCGGCGAGCGCCTGTCCGGCTTCGGCCTGCAGATCGACGAAGCTCACTTTGCAGTTCTGCGCGGCAAAAGCAGTGACGAGTTCGGCGCCGATCCCGGTTGCGCCGCCTGTGACGAAGACAGTCCGGCCGGCGAGGCTTGGATAGGTGTTGGAGAGGGGGGCGGGGGTCGTCATGTCTGGCTCGGTCAATGAGAATGCGGGGGAACGTCAGCGCCCCGGCACCCGACAAGGAAATCGAAATCGCAGCCTTCGTCCGCCTGGAGAACATGGCGGCGATAGAGGCCCTCATAGCCTCCGGCCGGGCGCGCAACGGCGCTGGCGCGAAGCTCTGACAGCCGCGCCTCGATCTCATCATCCGGCACATCGAGGTGCAGCCGGCCCGCATACGCATCGAGCTCGATCATGTCGCCCTCGCGCACGGCGGCGAGCGGGCCGAATTCGGCGGCTTCTGGGGTTACATGGAGAACGACGGTGCCAAAGGCCGTGCCGCTCATCCGGGCATCGGAAATGCGGACAAGATCGGTGATGCCGCGTTTCAGGAGCTTCGGCGGCAGGCCCATATTCCCGACTTCCGCCATGCCGGGATAGCCCTTCGGTCCGCAATTCTTGAGCACCATGATCGAGGTTTCGTCGATATCGAGGTCCGGATCGGCGAAGCGGGCCTTGTAGTCCTGGAAGTCTTCGAAGACGACGGCGCGGCCGCGATGCTGCAGCAATTCCGGTTTGGCGGCCGAAACTTTCAGGACCGCCCCACGTGGGGCGAGATTGCCGCGTAGGACGCGGATGCCGCCGCTTGCGACCAGCGGCTTGTCGACAGGTCTTATCACCTCATCATTATAGCACTCGGCATTCTTCACATTGCTCCAGATGGGCTTGCCATTCGCTGTCAGCGCATCGCGGTGAAGCAGACCGAGCTCGCCGAGGCGACGCAGCACGACGGGCAGCCCACCGGCATAGTAGAACTCTTCCATCAGGAAACGGCCAGATGGCTGGAGATCGACGATGGTCGGCACATCGGCGCCAAGCGTTTGCCAGTCGTCGAGGGTAAGATCGACACCGATCCGATGGGCGATGGCTTTCAGGTGGATGACGGCATTCGTGGAACCGCCGATGGCCGCGATGGCGCGGATCGCATTCTCGAAGGCCTCGCGGGTCAGCAGTTTCGACAGAGTGAGGTCGTCCTTCACCATCTCCACTGCGCGCATTCCTGAGAGATGGGCGAGGCCATAGCGCCGGGAATCGACGGCGGGAATGGCCGCATTCTCCGGTAGCGTCACGCCGAGCGCCTCAGCCATGCAGGCCATGGTCGAGGCCGTGCCCATCGTGTTGCAGGAACCTGCAGACCGCGACATGGATTGCTCGGCGGCCATGAACTCGTCAAGCGTGATCTCGCCCGCATTGAACTGCTCGTTCATCCGCCAGACGATGGTTCCAGATCCGATCGGTTTGCCCTTGTGGTAGCCATTCAGCATCGGCCCACCGCTGACGACGATGGCTGGGACGTCGCAGCTCGCTGCGCCCATCAGAAGGGCGGGCGTTGTCTTGTCACAGCCAACCAGAAGGACAACGCCATCGACCGGATTGCCGCGAATGGCTTCTTCGACATCCATGCTGGCAAGGTTGCGCGTCATCATGGCGGTTGGACGGAGGTTGGACTCGCCATTCGAGAAGACAGGGAACTCCACGGGAAGCCCACCTGCCTCATAGACGCCCTGTTTCACGCGCTCGGCGAGGCCGCGCAGATGAGCGTTGCAGGGGGTGAGCTCAGACCAGGTATTGCAGATGCCGATGACCGGCTTGCCGTCGAACTGATGCGCCGGGAAGCCCTGATTCTTCATCCAGGAGCGGTACATGAAGCCATTCTTGTCGGCTGTGCCGAACCAGGCCTGAGACCGTAGTTTCCTCTTTTGATCGGGCATTCAGAGCCTCTCCCCAAGGCAGCTTCCGGCCGCTTATGAGTGCGGCTTGATTTGCGATGTCTGGTCATACAATATGATCAACTTGCTGCCAACACGCTGGTCAACTCCATGTCTCTGAAACCTCGCAATCTGACCGAACAGCTCGTCGAGACACTGGGCCAGAGGATCGTTTCTGGCGATTATCCTATTGGCGGCAAACTCCCGAGTGAGCAGTTTTTCGGCGCGGAATTCGACGTTAGCCGTCCGATCCTTCGCGAAGTGACCAAGGTGCTGATGGCGAAGGGGCTGGTTGAATCGCGATCGCGGGTCGGCACCACGGTGAGGGCGCGCGAGAACTGGTCGATGCTCGATCCTGATGTTCTGCGCTGGACCATACAGTCGCTGCCCGAGCAGGCCTTCATCGACTTTCTGTTCGATACGCGCATGGTCTATGAGCCGGGCGCCGCGGCGCTGGCAGCGAAGAATGCGAGCGAGGAAGACCTGGTCCGCATCCGGTCTGCCTATGACGCCATGAAGGAGGCCGATACCGCCTCCGACCTGATGGACCCGGACCTTGAATTCCACCAGGCGATCGTCGATGCGACCCAGAACCCGTTCCTCGCCCATATCGGGCGCACGCTTTACAATGCGCTGAAATACTCGATCGAGCTGACCAGCCGCCACCCGCATACCCATGACCTGTCGCTGCCGCGCCATAAGGCCGTCTGCGATGCCATTCTGAACCGCGACAATGCCAAGGCCGCGCAGGCGATGCAGGTCCTGCTTGAGGAATCACGAGACGATTTCCTTCATGTTGCAGGGACTGCCGCTAAGGGGAGAGCGCGGTGAACCTGGTCCAGTATCTCAATGAGGCCGGTGAGACGCGTATCGCACGCGTTTTCGATGGCGATACGCTGGCACCGCTCGAGACGGCGGCGTCGCTGTATGATTTTGCGCTGCAGGTGCTCGAGAAGGCTGCAACCTTGAAGACTGCTGTCGAGGCGGCCCAGGGCACCACCCGGCTCCCCTATGAAACGCTGCTCGCCGAAGGCCGCATCCTCTCGCCCATCACGCATCCGGACCCGGCCCACCTTCTCGTCACCGGCACAGGCCTCACTCATCTCGGCAGTGCCGATACGCGTGACGCCATGCATGCGAAACTCGCCGTAGGGGAGGCATCACTCACTGATTCCATGAAGATGTTCCGCATGGGCCTCGAAGGCGGCAAGCCGGATCGCGGGCAGGACGGCGTGCAACCTGAATGGTTCTACAAGGGTGACGGCGGCTGCGTCGCGCGGCCCGGCGGCAACCTTGCCTCGCCCGGCTTCGCGCTCGATGGCGGAGAGGAACCGGAGATCGCCGGCATCTACGTCATCGCGCCTGATGGCCGCCCGCGCCGCCTCGGTTTCTGTCTCGGTAATGAGTTCTCAGACCACAGGATGGAAAAGATCAACTATCTCTATCTCGCCCATTCCAAGCTTCGGCCCTGCGCCATTGGGCCGGAACTCCGGCTCGGCGACCTGCCCACCGATATTCGTGGCACGTCGAAAATCCTGCGTGACGGAAAACCTATCTGGGAAAAACCCTTCGCCAGCGGCGTCGACAATATGAGCCATTCGATCGCTAATCTCGAGGCGCATCATTTCAAATATGCCGGCTTCCGGCGGCCGGGCGACGTGCATGTCCATTTCTTCGGCACTGCGACGCTGAGCTTTGCCGATGGCATCGAGACTCAGCCTGGCGACACGTTCGAAATTTCTGCCGAGGGCTTTGGCGCGCCGCTCCGCAACAATATAGTCGCCGAGGACACTGACACCGATTTCAGACCCCTGCCGCTATAAGGTGGGGCGGCCCCGCAGGGCTAAAAATAATAAGAAGGTACAAGGGAGAAGAGCATGATTAGAACCGTATTGACGGCAGCGCTATTGGTAGCGCTCCCAGGCTGCGCCACGGTTGAGGCGCAGACGCGCGTCACCGTCGACCCGGCCTCGCCCATCGGCACGATAGAACCGGAAGTCTACGGCCAGTTCCTCGAACACCTCGGCGCCCAGCCCTATGGTAGCATCTGGGTTGGCGAGGATAGCGACATTCCAAATACAGACGGCATCCGCGATGACGTCTTTGCCGCGCTCGACGCCCTCGACATCCCGGTGATCCGCTGGCCGGGGGGCTGCTATTCGGACCGCTATCAGTGGCGTGATGGCATCGGCGAGCGCGCGGTGCGGACCAATGCGGCCTGGGGCGGGACGCTCGAGCCCAACACGTTCGGGACACATGAATTCTTCAACCTCGCCGAACGGCTTGGCGCCAAGACCTATCTCAACATCAATCTCGGCACCGGCACACCGAAGGATGCGGCTGACTGGCTGGAATATATCACGGCCACCAAGGGCGACCGCGCCGAAGAACGCCGCTCAAACGGCCGGGGCGAGCCCTGGACCATCGACTACCTCGCCATCGGCAATGAGACCTGGGGCTGCGGCGGCCACATTACGGCCGACTATTATGCTGACATGTATTCGCTCTATGCGAGCTTCGCCAAGACCGAAGGCGAGCAGCCAAAGCGGATCATCTCCGGCTCGCATGACGAAAACATCGAATACTCCGACGAGGTGCTGAGCCATCCATATATTGCAGGTCTCGCCGAAGGTATTTCGGTTCATGTCTATTCCCTGCCGACCGGCGACTGGGGCGCCAAGGGCGCGGCCACAGGCTTCCCGGAAGAGGAATGGATTTCGACGCTCCACCGCGCCTTGCGGATGGAGGATGTGATTGCCGACCAGATCGCCATGTTCGACCAGCATGAGGATCTGGGCGAGGAGTTCGGCCTTTATGTCGATGAATGGGGCACCTGGTACGATCCGGAAAGCGAGGACACGCCGGCGCTCTACCAGCAGAACACAATGCGGGACGCCGTGGTCGCCGCACTCAGCTTCAACATCTTCCATGAGCATGCCGATGCCGTGAAGATGACGAACATCGCGCAGATGGTGAATGTCCTCCAGGCCATGATCCTCACCGATGGCCCGGACATGGTGCTGACGCCGACCTACCATGTCTTCGAGATGTACAAGCCCTTCATGGGCGCGGCGGCGTTGCCGGTCAGCTATGACGCGCCGGACTATACGCTTGGCGATGTCACCATTCCGGCTGTCAGTGTATCGGCGGCGGAAACCCCGGAGGGAGAGACGGTCATCGCGCTCGTCAATTCGGACGCGAAAACCTGGCACAGCGTAGACCTCAGCAGCTTTGGCGCCGGCGGATTTACGGGGCGCATCCTGACGGCTGACGCGATGGATGCGCACAACTCGTTCGATGATCCGGACACCGTCACGCCGCAGCCCTTCAGCGTCGATGGCAGCGTGGCAAACCTGCCGCCGCACTCTGTCATTGTCCTGATGGCGGAGGAGTGAACCCATGCCCGTCACACGATTGCCGCTAACCCTGGCCCTCGCCGCAGGCTTCCTGTCCGCCTGCGCCTCTCAGGGCGTGCCCGAAGCGCCTGCGCCCCGGCTACCCGGCTCGAACCCGCTTTTCTCTGATGCGTTCACGGCTGACCCGGCCCCCATGGTCCATGACGGGCGGGTCTATCTCTATGTTGGCCATGACGAGGCCGGCCCGGACCAGATGTTCAACATCACCGAATGGCTGGTCTATTCCACCGATGACATGCGCAACTGGACGGCGCATGGGCCTGTCATGAAGCCGACCGATTTTGCCTGGGCCAAGCGCGATGCCTGGGCCTCCGAAGTCGAGGAGAAGGACGGCAAGTTCTATTTTTACACCACGGTGGAGCATGACGACACCGATCCCGGCAAGGCGATTGGCGTGGCGGTTTCCGATAGTCCCACAGGCCCCTTCGTCGACGCGCGCAGGACACCGCTCATCAGCAACACCATGACGAAGATGGCCGCCCATTCCTGGGATGATATCGACCCGACCGTCTTCCAGGACGATGACGGTAAGGCCTGGCTCTGGTGGGGCAATCAGATCCTCTATTATGCGAAGCTCGCGCCGAACATGATCGAGCTCGACGGCCCGATCCAGACGCTCGACATCGCGCCATACGAGGAAGGCCCCTGGATCCATAAGCATGATGGGACCTACTACCTGCTCTACGCCGCGATCGACCGCAGCATCAGCGATAATGAGCAGATCCACTATGCGACCGCGCCGGCCATCACCGGGCCGTGGACGCTGCGCGGCATGCTGACCGGGTCTGGCGAGAACAGTTTCACCATCCATCCGGGCACGGTCGAATTCGAAGGCCAGTGGTATCTTTTCTACCACGACGCCTCGCAGACCATTGACGGCGTGCCGGGCGCGATTGGCCGACGCTCGGTGCGCGTCGAGTATCTCTACCATAATCCGGACGGCACGCTGGAAGCGGTCGAACAGACGCCGGAAGGTATCAGCGTGCCGCCGCGCGCCATGCCAGCAAACCAGTCTACTGAGGAAGGGCAATAGAAATGATGATCAGACCAATGCTCGCCGCGATTTCCCTCGCCGTCTTCGCCGCTCCCTCGCTCGCGCAGGATGGCACCATGTATCCGATGGACGCGCCGGATGAACCGAACGCCATTCCTCTGGAGACAGGCGGGGTTGAAAACCAGCCTGCCAGCGAATCCTGGTTCCGCCAGTGGGGCGATCCGATGGCGCGCAACATCACCGCCGCCACGCTGACGCCTTTCCTCGCCGATCCGGAGACAGCGACCGGCGCCAGCGTCATCGTCGCGCCGGGCGGCGGCTTCATGTGGCTGTCCATGGGCAATGAAGGCTGGGAAGTCGCCGAGGCGCTTCAGGCGCGGGGCGTCAATGCCTTCGTTCTGAAATACCGCCTGCAGCCGACCGCCAACACACTCGATGCCTTCAAAGAAGAGATGGACCGCCGCTTTGCGCAAGCCGGTGAGTCAGACGACGATGACAACCCCGCCGGCCCGCCGCGCTGGGACCTTTCCAATCAGCTTGAAGATGCTGAAGCCGCCTACGCCATGATCCTGGAAAACAAGGATGAGTGGGGCGTTGATCCGGACCGGATCGGCATGATCGGCTTTTCCGCAGGCGCCGGCCTCACCATGCACACGACGCTCAATTCCGAAACGGTCGACCTTGCCTTCATCGGCCCGATATATGGCGGCATGGGCCCAGTCGACGTGCCGGAGGATGCACCGCCGATGTTCGCCGCGATCGCAACCGATGACTTCCTGTTCGGCGGCGAGTTCGGCGTCATCAAGTCCTGGTACGAGGCCGGCGTGCCGGTCGAGTTCCACCTCTACCAGAATGGCGGCCATGGCTTCGGCCTCGGCAATCCGGACCGGACAAGCAACACCTGGTTCGACGCCTTCATCCATTGGCTGGAGGTGAACAGTTTTCTTCAGCCCGATACTGCGGAGTAGGGGCCGAACACGTCGTCGATTTACCAGCGTGTCATTGTGTGCTTGGACGGACCCAAACTCGCACCCGACAGGCCGGAATGATCAAAGACACCTCGCTCAACTACACCTTTTCTGTTGCGCCCATGATGGAGCGGGACGAAAGATAAATGAATACAAATAGTTGCTGGAATTCGTGTGCGTTCCGTGTGCAATGAAAATGGGGTTTTAGGACAGCTTTTCGACTTGTTTCAGAGTTCTGGCATGGACCAACCAATCTTTTGAAGTGGTGTCTGAATCAATTCTGAGAGAGCGGCATCAAGTTGCTGCTTGGGGCGGGATCTTGGGTTGAGGTGTCGGTCCAGATTGAAGTGGTTGTGAGACGGAGTGCGGCTCGAGGCGCATTTCTGCAGGTTCGAGATTCGCCTGAACTCACAACGGCGGGTTGGACGATCTCCGGCGAGGTTTTGAAAGAGCGGAACGGGGAATTGATCTTCATTGCACTGAATCGCCGTGCCTTGTGGGGAAGCGGCGCTGAAGATTTCTTCGTTCGATGAACTGGACAATTCGTTCGAACGAACTATATTGGCCGGCATGAAAGATCGCTTGGTTGAAATCGCTGTGCAAGAATTTGGGCGCCATGGATTCGATGCCGTTGGCACGCGGGCGATCGCGGAGGCGGCAGGCTCCGCGATGTCTGCCATAACGTACCATTTTGGTGGCAAGCAGGGTCTGTACCTCGCGGTTGCCGAACATATCGCGAGCAGCATGCGTGATAAACTCCACCCGACGCTCGCCACGATTCCAGACCCGGTAAACTGCTCGCCGAGAGAGGCTGAGGACTGGTGCGTGCACCTCGTCCAAGTCTTCGCGGCGGTCATGTTGCGGCCAGAGTCTGAAGCCTGGTCGCTGTTTATCGTTCGCGAGCAACAGCAGCCAACAGACGCGTTCAAGATCATTCTTGAAAAGGGCATGGCGGCTATTGTTGAGCCGTTCATGGCGCTTGTCAGCGTGGCCCGGCCGGAATTGAGCGAAGAGGCCGCGCGCCTGACAGCGCTGTTCGTTCTGGGCCAGGCCTTAATGTTGAGAACGGGAAGAGCAACGATGCTTCATATTTTGCAGACCACCGAAATTACCCCGCGACTGGTGGAGCTCATTGAGCTCCGGCTCGAAGACAATGTCAGGCGAATCCTCCAGCGACCCGATGTTCAACCATGAAAAGAATTTTGATTCTCACAGCAGTCGGCGTTGCGTTTCTGGTTGCTGCCTATGCTGTGGCGCTTGCGTTCGGTGTGCTTCCTAAGCGCGATAGCGATGGCCTCACCTTCTACGGAAACGTGGATATCCGCGAAGTCGATCTCGCCTTCCAGGTTGAAGGTCGGGTGGAGAAGGTTTTGGTGGATGAGGGAGACAGGATCAAAGCTGGAGCTACCCTGGCGCAGATCGACGCCGACCGGTTGGTCGACAATGTAAGTCAGGCGGAAGCGAAACTGGCAGAAGCGCAGGCAAATCTGCGTCGTTTGCGGACCGGCAATCGCCTTGAAGAGATTGCTCAGGCCAAAGCCAGAGTGCAAAGCGCCAATGCCGATCATGACCGGACTGCTCAAGCGTATGAACGGCGCGCCCCCCTGGTGGAAGAAGGGGCCATTAGCCAGGGCGCGTGGGAGCAGACCGTATCTGACGCGCGCCAGGCCGCGGCCAGGCTGTCGGAGGCGCAGGACGCTCTGGATCTGCTGAGGTCGGGCGCACGGGAAGAAGACATTTCTGTGGGTGAGGCGCAGCTCGCCTCGGCCAGGGCTATGCTCGATTCCGCGAAAACTGACCTCGACGACGCCACTCTCGTTGCGCCCGCGGAGGGAATATTGCGAACCCGAGCGGTGGAGCCAGGGGCAATCGTGAGACCGGGTGAAACTGTGTTTACACTCTCTCTGGGCGATCCGGTCCGCATTCGGGCCTATGTTCCCGAGCCAGATCTGTCAAACGTATCCCCCGGAATGAAGGTGCAGATTACCACGGATGGCAGCGACACCATCCTGGACGGACGAATTGGGTCCATCAGTTCGAGAGCGGAGTTTACCCCGAAGTCAGTCGAGACGGAGGAGTTGCGAACTGATCTCGTCTATCGGATGCGGATAATTGTCGAGAGCGAGAGCGCTGATCTGCGCCAAGGACAACCGGTCACTGTCATGTTGCCTGAAAATCAAAGTACAGGCCAGCAGCGATGACCTCGCCTGTGGCAGCAGCCGAAGGCCTGACCAAGGTTTTCGGCAAGGGCGATCCTGCGCTGCTGGCGGTCGATCTGGTCATTCCGCCAAATCAGATAACAGGACTTGTCGGTCCCGACGGCGCCGGGAAGACGACGATGATCCGTATTCTCGCGGGCCTACTTCAGCCAACTGCCGGTCATGTCCAGGTCCTTGGAGGGACACCCGGGCAGGATCTGGAGCACCTCGGCTATATGCCGCAGAGGTTTGGCCTCTATGAAGACCTTTCAGTCCGCCAGAACCTTCATCTGTATGCTCAATTGCGCGGACTGCCGAAAGAAGAGCATGCCGACAAGTTTGCAATGCTCCTCGATTTCACCGACCTCGCCCGTTTTTCAGACCGGCTCGCTGGAAAGCTGTCAGGCGGGATGAAGCAGAAGCTCGGCCTTGCCTGTGCCCTGGTGCGCACGCCCAGACTTCTCTTGCTGGATGAGCCAAGTGTCGGTGTCGATCCCATTTCGCGGCGCGAGCTCTGGCACATGGTCGAAGAACTGACCGGGGATGGCATAGGCGTACTCTGGTCAACCGCCTATCTCGACGAGGCTGAGCGCTGTCAGGACGTTACCTTGCTGAGCGAAGGAAGTGTTCTCTATGCCGGTCCACCTGCAGGCCTGACCGAAGAGGTCGCCGGGCGCATCTGGCGACTATCCGGCTTTGAAAAAGGACGCCGCCAGGTGCTCACCAGGGCGCTCGACCAGCCTTGCGTTTTAGATGGAACTATTCAGGGCCGGTCCGTCCGATTGCTGATGGCTGATGAGGAACGGCCGAAGGCTTCGGATCTCGAACTAAGCGAACTGACGCAGATAGAACAAGCAACCGAGCGCTTCGAGGACGGGTTCATCGAGCGCCTGGGTGGCGGGCCGAAAGGCACGTCTGTCCTCGCCGAGCGTTATCGGACGATCGACCGCACGCAGGGGTACGCGATCGAAGCCGAGGGGCTTACCAAAGTGTTCGGTGATTTTACAGCGGCCAGCGATGTAACGCTCAAGATAAAGCCGGGGCAGATCTATGGGTTGCTCGGACCTAATGGTGCCGGGAAGTCAACAACATTCAAGATGCTGTGCGGACTTTTGACGCCTACGAAAGGTACGGGGGCTGTGGCGGGCTTCGACTTGCGAACATCGAGGGCTGAGGCACGTGGCGCGTTGGGATATATGGCTCAGAAGTTCTCGCTGTATGGCGATCTCAGCGTCGGGCAAAATCTGAATTTCTTTGCGGGCGCCTATGGGCTGTCGAGGCAAGCGGCCCGCAATGCAATCGAAAATGCCATCGATGTATTCGATCTCAAGGCCGTCCTGCCGAAGAATGCCGCTTCCCTGCCTCTTGGTTACAGGCAACGCCTCGCCTTGGCATGCGCCGTTCTGCATGAGCCCCCCGTCCTGTTCCTGGACGAGCCGACATCCGGCGTCGATCCAGTCGCTCGGCGCGAATTCTGGACCCATATAAATGGACTGGTCGAAAAAGGCGTCACCGTCCTTGTGACCACGCACTTCATGGAAGAGGCCGAGTACTGCGATGACATCACACTGATCTATCGCTCCAAACAGATCGCCAATGGTACGCCGGACGAGCTCAAAGCCATGGCTGCCACCCTTGCCGATGCAGATGACTTGACGATGGAAGACGCTTTTATTGCGATCGTCGAGCACCGGGACCATCGGCGCGAAACGGAGGCAGCGGCGTGACGTTCAGCCTCAGACGGACGATGGCGTTGGTGCGCAAGGAAGTCGCTCAGGTTTCGCGGGACCCTTCGACATATCTTATCGCTTTCGTCCTGCCGCTCATCCTGCTGTTCATCTTTGGCTATGGCATTTCGCTCGATAATGCGCGGACTCGGGTCGGACTCGTGGTGCAGGATGACAGTGCCGCAGCAAGTTCGCTTGCCACCACATATGTCAACAGCCGCTGGTTTGAAGTGACGTCATCGCGCGCGGTCGCGCCGATGAGGGATGCGATTGTGGCCGGCGACATAGGTGCGATCATCGTTATCCCGGACGGCTTCGGTAAGGGCGTGGCGCAAGGCAATCCCCCTGCGATCCAGGTTATCACCGATGGCTCGCAACCTAATAATGCTTCGTTTGCAGCATCTTATGCTGAGGGGTTACGGGCCAACTGGGCTGCCAATGAAGGGCTGAGTCCCGAGAGTCCCTCCGCAATCCGTGTCGATCTGCAGACCCGTTTCTGGTTCAATGCCGAGCTAAAGAGTCAGTACAATATGGTTCTGGGCTCAACAGCGATCGTGCTGGCCATGATTGGAACCCTTCTTACCTCACTGGTTATCGCCCGTGAGTGGGAACGCGGAACAATGGAAGCCCTGATCGCGACACCCATGGCGATGTCGGAGCTGTTAATCAGCAAGATCATCCCCTACTTCATTCTTGCGCTCATATCGATGACGCTCTGCGCTGTCGCCGCCGTCTTCGTTTTCGGTGTACCATTCCGTGGATCAATCCTGGCGCTCCTGGTTATCTCGTCAGCCTTCCTGATTCCGGCGCTTGGCATCGGCCTTCTGATCAGCGCGGCCACAAAGAACCAGTTCGTTGCCAGTCAGCTCGCGCTTCTCTCAGGTTTCCTGCCGACGTTTCTCCTGTCGGGGTTTCTTTACGAGATCTCGTCCATGCCGCTCGCGATTCAAGCGGTCACTTACGTAATTCCGGCGCGTTACCTTATTCCCTCATTGCAGACTGTCTTCATGTCCGGCGATGTCTGGGCTCTCTTTATTCCGAATATTGCAGCCATGCTCGGTTTCGGTCTTGTTTTCCTTGTCCTGACATTCTCGGTGACAAGACGGACGCTCGACACATGATCCGGGTGCGCGCAATCGTCGTGAAGGAAACGCTCGCGCTGCTGAGGGATCCAAAAGGGCGGGTGACGCTCTTTGCCCCGGTCCTGATCCAGCTTTTGATCTTCAGCTTCGCTGCGACACTGGAAGTCAAAAACGCAGACATAGGAATTCTTGATCGCTCGCACGGGGCTTTCAGCGAGGAGATAATGATCCGCCTGGCGGCATCAGAGAATTTCGATGAGATCATTCGCCTTCCTTCAAATGGCGCGCTGACTGAGGCGATCGACACGCAGAAGATTATCGCAGCGATTGTAATTGAGCAGGACTTTGACGCCGAGATCCTTCGTGGTGAGCCGGCCCAGCTCGGGGTTATACTGGACGGCCGCAGAGCCAATGCTGCTCAGGTAGTGGCTGGTTATATCAGCGCGATCAGCATCGAAGCGGGGCTTGGCGATGCCGCGTCGATCACTGAGCGCAACGGCAGCGTCATCGTCAACTGGTTCAATCCCAATCTCGATTTCCTGTGGTTCAATATTCCCGCGCTCGCAGCAATCATCATATCGGTGTCGGCGCTTTCAATTACCGCCCAGTCGGTGGCCCGAGAGCGAGAACTTGGCACATTTGACCAGCTCATGGTGTCGCCCTTGCGCGTCTGGGAAATTCTGATCGGAAAAATGTTACCACCCTTCATTCTGTCGATCATAAACGGCTCAGTATTTATAATTGCGGCACCGATTTTTGGCGTACCTTTCACCGGTTCGCTCATCCTTTTCTACTTTGGGCTATCCCTGTACGCGCTGTCACTGAT
>NZ_JBARZC010000671.1:0-3874 GCF_049649345.1 Henriciella sp.
CGGCCTGTGCCGAGATGCTGAACCTATCCCACCCTTTGAGGCCCGGCGGGCACGGCGTGCGGCGCGGCCCGGAAATATAGCCGAAGAGAAGCATGGCTTCATGCCAGGCCCACATCAGGATCCCGGCTGCGAAACCGGCATAGGCCCCGCCAATCGTATCGACGCTCCGAAGCTGGAACACGGCCAGCGTTGCCCCGAGCGCAAGCACGCTGAGGCCGATCGCCGCCGCGCGCCTGACCTGATCGCCGCGCCCGACCAGCCAGATCAGCACGCCCGTGCTGGCCCACCAGGCCAGCACTGCAATCAGGATCGGGGCGAACGTCTCGATCATTACCAGACAGGCTCCAGACGCACGCGCGCAGGCACGCGGTTCTTGTTGGTGCGCATGAAGTAGATACCGGCGAAATGAAGCCCACAGCGCATCGCAAGGCCCATCCGGCCAAGCTTGGCAAACAGGCCCTTCTTCGCCTTCGCCTCTTCCATCCTGTCGGCAAGACCACGCAGCTTTTCGAGCTTCTCGTAAAATTTCGGATTGTCGAGATCGAGTTCGATCGGGAAGACCTGCCGCGAGATCTCCGTCGTCAGCTTGAACACCTCATGATCATACTCTTTGGGCTCAAGACCGAGGGCGTCATGGAAGGCCGGGCGGCGATGATCGCGAATATACATGGTCGCAAACACAGCCAGCAGGAAGAAACGGATCCAGAGCCGGTTATGGCCTTTCAGCAGCTTCGGATCGGCCCGCATGAGCAGAGCGAAGGCTTCGCCATGACGGAACTCGTCATTGCACCACTTCTCGAACCATTTGAAGATCGGGTGGAAGCGCTTGCTCGGATGTTTTTCGAGCTGGCGGAAGATCGTGATGTAACGCGCATAGCCGATCTTCTCTGACAGATAGACGCTGTAGAAGATGAATTTCGGCTTGAAGAAAGTGTACTTCTTGGTCTTCGTCAGGAAGCCGAGATCGACACCGAGGCCGAAGTCGCGCAGCACATGATTGATGAAGCCGGCATGGCGCGCCTCGTCACGGCTCATCAGCTTGAACAGATTGGCCACATCCGCGTTTTTCGATTTGCGGGCGATCTCCTTGTAGAGAACGCAGCCCGAGAATTCAGCCGTCAGTGAGCTGACCAGAAAGTCCACGAACTCGGCGCGCAGCTTCGGGTCCAGCTTGTCGAGAATATCGTCAAACTCTTCGGAACGCTTGAAATGGCCCTTGTTCGGGTCGTCTTTCATCTCCTGGATCAGCGCGTCCCACTCGCCGCGCACCGAGGAGACATCGACCTTGTCCATTTCCTTGAAATCGGTCGTGTAGAAACGCGGGCTGAGCAGCGTGTTTTCCAGCGCGGTGTCATTGGTTGCAAACTCGCTCGCGCGGTCGCCAAGCGCTTCTTCAGCAGTGATGTTCTGATGGATCATCGCAGGATCTCCGTCGTAAAATTGACTTCATAGAGCTCATCGAGCTCGAACATGGACCGGATACGGATCCAGAGTTTTTCCAGCGGGTTCGCCCGTCTGATCGTCGCCTCGCGCTGGATCGTGATCGTCTCGCCGAACGGCACCTGGACCGGCGCGCCATGCACCGTCACCCGGTCGCCCATCTCAGGCTGGCTATTGCCCGGCAGCTCGACGTGAGCCTCCAGAGACTCCCAGGTGTGGGAAATCCGGATCGTGCAGGGAATGCGCACCCGTTTTGCGTCTGTCATGGCATCTGCCCTTCTGTGTGCGCGGCGAAAAGCTGCGCGAAATCATTTTCATTGAGGTCGCCGAAGGCCCGTAGCGTGATCGATTTGCCGGTCGTCGGATCGCGCAGGACGACATTGCTGCTGGCCGATTTCAGAAGCTCATAAGGCGGCGTCGGGCCGATACCGGCCTTGCGGCGGTCCAGCGACAGCGAGCGCAGCGATGTGCGGACAAATCCGCCTTCACCGGGCGCGAAGACATGGATGACGTCATCGGTCATCGGATCATAGGCGCCGACCCCGCCATCCGCCTCATCCATGAAGCGTACCTCAAGCCGCTCGACCGTCGGCTGATCTGCAAGGTCTGCAACACCGACGCCCGTAACGCTGGCCATGGCGACAAAGCCTGTCACGCTCGCCAGCAAGAGGCCGACGGCGACAAGCACCGGCTTGGGCGTTTTGATATCGTGGCTGTGGTCCTGGTCGCTCACGTCGGTCATGTCCTTATGTCGCCGGTATGGAGGATGCGGAGGCGCGGTCGCGCGCCGGTTTGCGGGCAGCCTCGCGGCCAAGCTCGACCTCGACAGCATCGGGGGCGTGCGCCTGTACCGCGCGGGCCAGAATGTCAGCCACAGCGTCCGGATCCCGAATCGCGCGCATCATCGGTTGCGGATCTGAATATTTGAACGGGCGCGTAAACGGCCACAGGTGGAGATAAGCCGGTCGGCCTGGCCCCGTCACTTCGAACGAGATGTCACCCACCCGCGCACTTTTGCGGCTGAGCTGGGCAGCGCCCATCTTCACGAACGGCACGTTCACATACTTGCGGATGGCGACGCCATAGCGCAGCACGACGCGGTGATCGGTGATCGTGAACAGCGCTGCACGGCTCATCAGAAAGGCAAGGCCGAAGACGATGACAAGGGCGAGGCCGAAAAAGGCGAGCGAGCCAAACACCGCTTCATTGATCGCAGCCGTCGCCGCATCGCTGGCGGTCAGATTGGCGACACGGAACGTTGTCATCGCCACAAAATAGGCAATCACCCAGCGCACCCGGAAAGCACCAAAGGCCAGGGCGATGGGGCTTGGCTGCCCCTGCCACAGAATGGTCTCGCCTTCCGGCAGACGCTCCGGTAATCCGCGGACGGGCTCTTGAGGTCCGTCTTCTTCGTCGTGAAAGAGTTTCATAGCCATGGCTCGCTTCTGGCTGCCGTTGCATAGAGTTTACCGCCGCCGAAATAGCCGCTGATGCGGTCTTCCTCGAGGCGTGTGACGGTCAGCTCTTCTGCAGTCCGGGGCGCGGCCTGTAGCTGTTCCGCCGTGACAGCCTCGACCGTCACTTTCGGGTTCAGCCCGCCATGCACTTTGACGAAGGGCATCGGCACCAGCACACGGGTCGTGCCGACCACAGCAGCGGCCGCAACCGGGTCCTCGCCGACAGGGCGGCTTTCAGTCACAACCGCGACAGCGGCAACCGGCACCTCCACTTCGAGATAGCGGATCATGGCTTCGGACCTGTCGACCCAGAGGTCGACCACTTTGCCTGCTACCACCTTGTCGAGCCCGACAATGTCGAGGCCGCGCGGATCCTGGTCCTGCTTGGCGACTTCATAGCCGGGGCTTGCGCGGTAAGGCGCAATGCGCGGCAGGCCTTCCATGGTCAGGTCCGGAACATCCTGGCGGTTGGCGTAGGAGGCCGGCCCGACCCCATCCTGCATCGGATCGCCTGTCGGCACGTAGGGCGCGCCTGGCCAGACGGCGGTGCGCCTGATCGCATGATCGCGCTCATCGCGCGGGCCAGAGGCCATCGTCAGCTCGCCGCGGCCATGCGGCAGATTGTAGGATTTCTTCTTCGGCATCCAGAACACGCCAGACGGTTCATGCCGCCCGGTCGTGTCGGATTCCAGCGGATAGCCTTCGCGCCGGTCTTCCTTGCGCAGGTAGAAAATCAGCCCGACAAAAAACAATGTGAATAGCCAGAGGGACACATCGACGAGGTCGATCCCAGCTACAAATTCTCCGCCAAATATCATTTTCCTTCTCCCTATAAGGCGCCCTAGTCAGGGAACGCCGCCAGCCCGAACTTGCTGTTTTTTGAGCTCCCGGAGTCACGTCTCGAATGCGATGCGATCGGGCCAAGCACCGCGAGTGTGACGAACAGGAGCAGAATTTCGATGTGGTAGACGATGCTG
>NZ_JBARZC010000672.1:0-2327 GCF_049649345.1 Henriciella sp.
GGGCCTGTCAGGTCAAGCTGGGTGACGTTCGGAAAGACAAGGAACGCAACGGAAATCGGAGTGGGGTCGGGCATGGGCGCCCTCCTTCAGGTCAGAGGTTGATGCCCAGACGCCCGGCATGTGGTCGCCGCGCTCCCCGGTGGTGATCCACCTCATGCGCCAGTTACGCAGCGAAGAGATGATAGCCCGTTCTCGAACCGGCGTCACCCTCGACAGCGAAGCGGTCTGAGGGTCCATCCTTGTCCGCAAAAAACGAGGCGCCTGCCGCGAGGATCGGAGATGGGCTCTCAAATCGCTCACGTCGATCGAGAGTGACGCGCACTACAGACTCAATTCATCTATTGAAAGTCGACGCCCTAAGGCTCCCGCCGCCCATTTGCCCGGTCGGCGAGCTCATCCATGAAGCCGGACACACGCCGCGCATTGGCGCCAAGGTCCGACAGGCCGACGCGGCTGATCGAGCGCATGTCGACACGCGTCGCGCCATTGACGGCGCGGATGCGCACGGCGACATCATCCTTGAAGCCGAACCAGCCTGAGGTCTCCGTCGCTTCGAGCAGGGTTTCCTCGACATCCTCGCTGGTTTCGGGCCGGGTGAAGATGTCCCAGCCGCGGGCCTCGGCGAGGCGCGTCGCATAGGCGGCGATCTCGCCGGGGGACTGGTCAAAATAGACAGGCTCGATCGGGCGGTCATAGGCCGGCGCTGTTTCTTCACCATCAACCATCTTTGGCTGCTCTGCCTCCTCCTGGACCTCCGAAACGAGGCGCCCGCCCATGCCAGGCCAGCGCTCTTCGACGCCCGGCGACTCAGGAATGACGGGCGCTTCCTCGACCGGGTTCATCGCATCGTCGGATTTGCGCTGGGCCAGCAGGGCTTCGGAGAAGCGCACCGGATCGTCCCAGTCGGTCTGGATATCGTGGATCGGAGGCAGGCTCCCGGCTTGCGCGCCAAAACCGATCAGACGGAAAACCAGCATCAGGGCGATCAGAAGCGCGCCGAGGGCAAGGATCACCGGCTGGGTGCGCGGGGACTTGATGAGGCCGACAATGACAGCGATCACAGCTAGCCCGGCGGCGCCGAAAGCGATGATCGGCCCCCAGCCAATGGTCATTTTTCCAAGCCCGAACTGCCATCCCCAGAGCCCGTATTTCGTGCCGAGCGCCGCTGCCGCGAACCAGATCACGGCCAGAATGGAGATGGCCAGCGCTGCGCCTGCAAATTTCAGGCGCCAGCCCGCTGAATTGACCGTGTCACTCATGCGTCATCCCTCCGCCTCATATGGTTCAGCGCCCGACACTTATCGCGGCGGGCGCTGATAGCAAGGGATTAAGACTGACGCCCGGTCACGAAACAGCGACGGGTCAAGCCGTCGGCAGCTTGTAATCCTTGAACATTTCGCGCAGCTTCAGCTTGTTGATCTTGCCAGTGGCGCCGAGCGGTATCTCTTCAACGAACTGGACATCGTCCGGCGTCCACCATTTGGCGATCTTGCCTTCAAGCTGCTTGAGCACGTCTTCTTTCGACGGCTGTTCGCCATCGGCGGGCTGAACGATCAGGAGCGGTCGCTCATCCCATTTTGGATGATAGACGCCGATCGCCGCCGCATTGGCGACTTTCGGATGACCAACCGCGAAGTTCTCGATGTCGATCGAGGAGATCCATTCCCCGCCCGACTTGATCACATCCTTGGCGCGGTCGGTGATCTGCATCGTCGAGCCCTGGTCAAGCGTTGCGACATCGCCGGTATCGAACCAGCCATCCGCGTCCACGGCAGGCTCGTCGGCCTTGAAATAGGATTTCGTGATCGCCGGGCCGCGGCAGACCAGCCGGCCGGATGTCTCGCCATCGCGCGGCAGGTCCTTGCCCTCATCATCGACAATCTTGAGTTCGACCCCGAATGGCGGGCGGCCCTGGGTCAGCTTGTAGGTCATTTGCTCTTCGTGCGGCGCATCGACCAGATTGGCCGGTAGCGCGCCGAGCGTTCCAAGCGGGGAGAGTTCGGTCATGCCCCAGGCGTGGAAGACCTCGACATCGTAATTCTCTTCAAAGGCCCGGAGGATCCGCTCCGGCACAGCCGAACCGCCGATGACCACTTTGCGAAGATGCGGCAGTTTGAGATTGTTCTCTTCAAGATAGGTCAGCAGAAGCAGCCAGACGGTCGGCACAGCCGCCGTGATCGTCACCTTCTCCTTGTCGAGCAGTTCGTAAATCGCCTTACCCGACATATCCGCGCCCGGCATGACCAGCTTTGCACCTGTCGCCGGGCAGGCAAAGGCAAGGCCCCAGGCATTGGCGTGGAACATCGGAACCACCGGCAGCACGACAT
>NZ_JBARZC010000673.1:0-8297 GCF_049649345.1 Henriciella sp.
GGCTAGGCCTGTCCTACATACCCGAACAAAACTGCCGCCGGTCAGCAATCGGCGGCAGTTTTTTTGTGCGCACGATTAAAGCTTATCGGCTCCCGCCCATGAACAGGGTCAGCCCGTCGGCCATGACAGGATCCTGTGGCAGAAGCTCGGTCTCGCCTGTCTCCTCATTGAGCCCGGTCTTCCAGTGCTCGAGGTGCAGGTGCGGGCCGGTGGCCCGGCCGGACATGCCGACAGTCCCGATCTTCGTGCCCGTGGAAATCTCCTCCCCGACTTCCACGAACCGGTCTTCCAGCTGGGCAAACCTCATCTTGCTGCCATCGCGGTAAGCGATTTCGATCGTCTCTCCATAATTCGGCTTGTACCCCGAGAAGACCACTGCGCCGCAGCCCGGTGTGTAGACCGGCGTGCCTTCAGGCGCACCGATATCGGTACCGTTGTGGAAGGCCGGTGTCTTCTTGAACGGATCGATCCGCTTGCCGAAATGGCTCGTGATCCTGGCATTTTCGCTTTTCATCACGGCGCTTTCGAACGTCGCCGTGCGATCGGCCGCCTCATCGTCAATAGACACGACATCCTTGCCGGCCTCAGCCAGCGCAAAGGGCGTCAGGGCGAGCGCAAGGATGCTCGCCCCGAGCGCCAGGACCGGGCGTGAACGGGTTGGCCCGGGTTCGAGAATGCGCGAAAGCCGCTTCGGCAGGCTGCGTTTCTTCGGCAGGATGAAGGCCGCGACCGGCAGCTGGCGCACCGGCGCGCTCAAACGGGCGGCATAAGCCAGCGTGCGGGCATAGCCGATCCGGTCTCCGCTGAGATTGGATGCGATCTCGTCGCACACCGCCTCGCGCCAGAAATCGAGCTCACGGCGCATCAGCCAGGCAAAGGGAGAGAACCAGAACAGGTCCGCCACCAGCCGCTCCATCGGCCGCGTGATCAGGTCACCGCGATTCAGGTGAACACATTCATGGATCACGATCTGGCGGAGATCTGACGGGGTTTCGAGCCCTTGCGGCACATAGATGGCGCGGCGCGTGAGGCCCGCCACGAAAGGAGACCCCCCGTCGATGAGACGAATTTGGGGGGCCCGCTCGAGCTTCAGCTGGCTCAGGGGAAGGGCGTCGAAAGCGTCCAGGTGAGGCACCGAGCGGGATTTCAGGTGTTGCAGGCGAACCTGGCCAAGCACCGACGCGCCAAGCCGGAAGGCCCATCCGGCCATCAACAGGGCGATCAGCGCAGGGCCTGTCCAGGCCCAGTCCGGGCCCGACACCGCTTCCTGCAGGCCGACAGAAGCGCTCGCAACAGCGCCCGCAGCCGGTTCGACATAAGGCAGGTCAGGGACCGCCGATGGCAGATCCTTCGGCAACATGCGCAGGAGCGGGATCACGGCAAGCGGCAGGACCGACAAGACAGCCGCCCCGCGCCAGACCATTTGCGCAAAACGCGCGCTTACGCGCCCATTGGTGATCAGGCTCGCAATACCGGCGAGAAAACCGGTCCAGAGAAGGATAAAGACAACAAACCAGGCGACACTCATGGCTATTTCCCCTTCTTGGAGTTTTCTGCGTCCTCGGCGGCGTTGATGATCGCATCGAGCTCATCGAGTTCGGCGTCTGAAAGGTGCGGGCTGTCAGCAAAAAGCGCGGCCGGCAGTGGGCCTTTGAGGTCCAGCACGCCGCGGGCCAGCTGGCGGACAAGGCCGCCCAGCGTCTCCACGCGGTCGAGAACCGCGACATAGAAGGCCGCAGAGTCGGCCGACTCCCCGTCCCGCTTCACCCAGCCCTTGGCTTCCATCCGGTTGATGACGGTCCGCGTCGTCGACAGCTGCCAGTTCTGCTCTGGCCCGACAAATTCATGAATTTCGCGTGCAGTCCGGCGCCCGGCCGACCACAGATATTTCAGAATGACGAGTTCTGATCCGTTTGGTTTTGACATGTTCTGACCCTTTGAACGTTACACCTGTAATGTGTGACAGATGTAGCGGGGGCGGTCAACTGCAATTCGGGCCCAGGCCTTGAAAATCTGTATCATCCGGCAACGCCGAACGCCTCACGGTCATCGCGTACAGGTGACATGACGCGGTTGCGCAAAACACAGCCTTCGTGTAATGCCCACCGCTTCGAAAGGGCGGCGCAAGGCCGTTCCTGTCAGGCTGTCACCGGCGGAAGGGTCCGCAGGCGGACTTCAGGGCGAAAGGAAAGACAATGTCTCAGCAAATCAGTTTCAATGTGGAAGTGCGCGAGCGCACGGGCAAAGGCGGCGCACGTGACGCCCGCCGCAACGGCATGGTGCCAGGCGTTCTTTATGGCGGCGGCCAGGATCCTGTCGCGATCAGCCTCAAGCTCAACGAAGTGATCAAGGCGATCAATACCGGCCAGTTCCTCACCTCCACGGCCAATCTCGTCCATGACGGCAAGAAACAGCTCGTCATTCCGCAAGCGATCCAGCTGCACCCTGTCAGCGATGTGCCGATGCACGTCGATCTCTACCGCGTCAATGAGAGCCAGATCATCTCCGTCGAAGTGGCTGTCCACTTCCACAATGAAGAGAAATCACCTGGCCTGAAGCGCGGCGGTGCCCTCAACGTGGTTCGCCACGCGATCGAACTCAACGTTCGCGCAGACAGCATTCCGGACTCGATCGATGTCGACCTGACCGGACTGACGATCGGTGACGCGGTCAAGATTTCCGACATCACCCTGCCGGAAGGCGCAGAGCCGACCATCACCGACCGCGACTTCACCATCGCGACGATTGCCGGCCGCATGGCTGAAGTTGTCGACGAGACGGAAGAAGACGCACCGGAAGCCGGCGACGTCGAAGCCATCAACCAGTCTGATGAGGATGAAGACGGCGCCGAAGAGGGCGAAGGCGAAGAAGAATCCAAGGAATAATTTCCAGATTCAGGGGCTGGCTGAAAGGCCAGCCCACCCAGCCCGAAAACGATCGGCTGCCCCAGACGGAGCCTGTCATGCACATCCTCATTGGCCAGGGTAATCCCGGGCCCAAATATGCGGGCAACCGGCATAATCTCGGCTTCATGGTGCTCGACCGGATTGCCCGGGACCATAATTTCGGCCCCTGGAAGAAACGCTTTCAGGGCGAAGCCGCCGAAGGCATGGTCCAGACCAGTTCCGGCCCGGTCAAAACCCTCCTGCTCAAACCGCAGACCTTTTATAATGAGAGCGGCCGCTCAGCCGGCGAAGCGGCACGCTTCTATAAGCTGACGCCCGAAGACGTTACCGTCTTTCATGACGAGATCGACCTTGCGCCCGGCCGGCTGCGCGTCAAACGCGGCGGGGGGCATTCGGGCAATAATGGCATCCGCTCCATGATGGCGCACCTCGGGCCCGAGGTCCGCCGCATCCGGCTCGGCGTTGGCCATCCGGGCGACAAGACGCTGGTCATGCCTTATGTCCTGGCCGATTTTGCGAAAGCCGAGGGCGACTGGCTCGAAGCCTTGCTCGATGCCTGTTCGCGCGCTCTGCCGCTTCTGCTGGCTGAAGGCGACGAGCGCTATCAGACAGAAGTGCTGAGGCTCGCGCCCGCGCCGAAGTCAGACCCCAAGCAGAACCGCGACGCCTAGTTCGCCTCTTCCTCTTCGGTGTCGTCGACAACCGGCCCGGTCCGCAGCGTCTGCGTATTGATCAGCGATCGCGGGATCTGTCCCGGCGGGCAGGTTTCCGCATAGACTGGCTCAAGCTGCGCATTGCCAATCGCCGGCATGGCAGGATTTGTCACGGTCGCCGAACGGAAGATCCAGGCGAGGAAGACCATTGCCGCAATCCCGATCAGGATCGGTGCGAGCATGTCCCAGCCGGTCTCGATCTCGTCGTCGCCAGTGACTGGCGCCGGGCCCATTTGCGGTGCACGATAGGGCATGGACGTCGGAGCGGGCCGCGCAGCCGCCTTCGATGCAGGCACCCCGGCAATGGCTGCGCCGGCCGCAACCGTACTCGCCGCCGCTTTTGGGGTCGGGTTTGTCTTTGGTGCCGCCTTGGGCTCAGTCTTGGCTTTGGCGGTCTTGCCTGTCTTAGACAGCGGATCCTTCGGGTGCGCCTTCTTCCACGCCGCCTTGCCCGTGGTGTCACGCGCGCCAAGCAGCATCCACGCCTTCAGATCCTTGCGCTGGTGCTCTTTCTCGAGCGCTTCCAGCAGGTCGTAGAATCCGTTCGGCGTTCGCTTCGGGCCAATGCCTGTCAGGCTGAACCGTTCATCCGTGTCGAAAGGCTCGTCCGGCACTGTGCCGTCGACGCCCGCCTGCAGCAGCACACCGCGGCGCGAGCGCGCAAGATGCGCCAAGGCATGGACCCAGTCACTGTCCGGCTTGCTCGTATCGCACGCCGCCTTCGACCAGATGACCAGCACATTTGCCGACTTGTTGGCATCATTGAGATCACGCGCCGTCGGTGTCGTATGCTCGCGCTTTGTATCAAGACGGACTTTGAACTTCAGCGATCTGAGCCGTTTTGCGACATGCTCAGCCTTGGTTATGTCCGCGCGCGTTGCGACAATCATCAGATCATAGGCCATTTGCCACTCCACTCTTATTAGGTGCCGGTTTCATGCAAAACCTGCGCCGTACCGCGCCATTAAATACCAGTTGAACCCGACAAAACACCCTGTCTTAACGCGAAAAATGCGCTATGCCGCGCGCCAGTACGGCCATCAAGGAGTGTTTCATGGGTTTCAAGTGCGGAATCGTCGGTCTGCCTAATGTCGGCAAGTCCACCCTGTTCAATGCGCTGACCCAGACGGCTGCCGCGCAGGCGGCGAATTATCCGTTCTGCACAATCGAGCCGAATGTCGGCGAAGTTGCCGTCCCTGAACCGCGCCTCAACAAGCTCGCCGAGATCGCCGGCTCGAAGGAGATTATCCCGGCGCGGATGAACTTTGTCGATATTGCCGGCCTCGTCGAAGGCGCTTCAAAAGGCGAAGGCCTTGGCAACCAGTTCCTCGCCAATATCCGCGAAACCGATGCCATCCTCTATGTCCTGCGCTGTTTCGAGGATGACGACATCACCCATGTCGCCGGCCGCGTCGACCCGATCGCCGACCTCGACATCGTCGAGACCGAGCTGATGATCGCCGACATGGAAAGCCTCGAAAAACGCCGCGCCGGCGTCGAGAAGAAAGCCAAGTCCGGCGAGAAGGAAGCCAAAGAGACGCTCGCATTGCTCGATCTGGCGCTTGCCGAACTGAATGAAGGCCGTCCCGCCCGCATGGCCGATATCCCGAAAGAAGACATGAAGGCCTGGCGCATGTTGCAGCTGCTGACCGCCAAGCCCGTCCTGCTCGTCGCCAATGTCGATGAAGACAGCGCGGCGACGGGCAATAAGTATTCTGAAATGGTGATGGAGCGCGCCGAGAAAGAAGGCGCCGAAGCCGTTGTCATCTCCGCCCAGATCGAGGCGGAAATGGCTGTGCTCGCCCCGGAAGAACGCGCCGAGTTCCTCGAAATGCAGGGCCTCGAAGAGCCGGGTCTCAACCGGCTGATCCATTCAGGCTACAAGCTGCTCGGCCTGCAGACCTATTTCACGGTCGGCCCCAAGGAAGCGCGCGCCTGGACGATCCGTCACGGCTGGACGGCCCCGCAGGCGGCGGGCGTGATCCATGGCGACTTCGAGAAAGGCTTCATCCGCGCAGAGACCATCGCCTTTGACGATTTCATCGCCTGCGGCGGTGAAGCCCCTGCCAAGGAAGCCGGCAAGATGCGCCAGGAAGGCAAGGAGTACATCGTCAAGGAAGGCGACGTGCTGCACTTCCGGTTTAATGTCTAAGCCGCGAACACGAGAGGGCGTCACCCTCGACGGCGCAGCCCGTCAGAGGGTCCATCTTCGGACCTGACCTGACGCGCCTGCGGTGATGGCAGGAGCTGGGCTCTCAGATGAGCCTTGCGGCTCATCGAGAGTGACTCAGGATCGCAGGCACTTGCCTTGGCTCAACTACATCACTCACTAATATCCCGCTATGCCCAAGCTCCTCATCATCTATTTCACACGCACCGGCGGCGCCGGGCAGATGGCGAAAGCCGCCTATGAGGCTGCCAGCGATGAAGACGGCTGCGAGACGATCCTCAAATTCGCCACTGAAGCAGGCCCCGACGACCTCCTCGCCGCCGACGGCTACATCTTCTGCGCGCCTGAAAACCTCGCCGCGATCGCCGGCGGGATGAAGGAGTTCTTCGACCGCTCTTATTATGAGGTCCTCGGAAAGATCGAAGGGCGCCCCTACGCGCAGATGATCTGTGCGGGATCAGATGGCGAGACTGCGATGAAACAGACCGCGCGCATCGCGCAGGGCTGGCGCCTCAAGATTGCGCAGGAGCCCTTCATCATCTGCACGCACGCCCAGACGAAAGAAGCCATCCTCGCCGAGAAAACCATCAGCGAGAATGACCTCCAAAAATGCCGCGACCTCGGCGCCGCCATGGCCGCCGGGTTGGCCATGGGCGTGTTCTAACCCAACACAGCCTCATGGTGAGCGAAGTCGAACCACGAGCCGGTAAGTCTGGCGGATCGCCCACGTCCTTCGACTTCGCTCAGGATGAGGGCTTTCTCTTCTAACGCGGCATCTCCGGCGCCTGATACATAGACAGGACATGCCCGTCAGGGTCTTTGAAGTCTGCCGTCAGCCCGCCATCCGGCGCATGGGATACGGGCGTGACGATGGTTACCCCCTTTGAGGCGAGGCCCTCCACCACGCCTTCAATGCCGCCCTCGGCCAGTTCGAAAACCGGGATGGGGCTGTCGCCGCGCGTGCCCGGCGCCTGGAAGAAGATCAGGCTGACCCCGCCGGCATCCTGACCGATCAGCCAGTCGGAGCCACCGCTTTCGCCCGGCTCTCCCGGCATTCGGTTCAACTCGAGGCCAAGCGTCTCCTTGTAGAAGACTTCGGTACGGTCGATGTCGGCGACGTTGAAGACAATCGCGCCAATTTTTACGGATCCGAGCATCAGGTGATCTCCTTTTCTGTCTGCTCAGCCCTTGGTTGCCGCACCCCGGGCTTTTGTGAGCTTGAAAGCACAAATAAATGTCCGTCAGGGTCATGGCTCGCGAGAAAGCCGCCCCTGCGCCCCAACTGATCGATCATGCTGCGCCGAAGCGCGCCGAATGGCAGCGCGCCTTCGAGCGCTATTGACGCCTTGCCCGGCGGCAGCCCAGCAATCGCGCGTTTCAGCTGGCTGATGCGCTGGCGCAGCGCCGCATCGGACAGCCCCAGCAGCCAGCCAATCTCCGGCCGCGTCGCCCCCGCAAAAGCGAGCATAGCGACGAGCCTCAGGGACCGTGGCAGCGCCGAGACATCGGGCATCCCCTCAATATCCACCGCCTCTGTCTCTTCGCCCGCCCGGGTGTTCAGCCAGTTGCTCTCCCGCGCCTTGCGCCGCACAGCCCCGCGCGCATTCATCCGCGCCTTGTTTCGGATAACGCCTGCAAGCCAGGCCCGCGCCTGACCGGACACAAAGTCGGTCCGACCCGCCTCTATCGCGGCCAGAAGCGCCGCCTGGACGAGGTCATCTGCCTCATCGGCGTCACGCGTATAGCGGCGCGCAATCGCGCCCAAAGACTGAGGCACACCCCCGATCATTGCCACCTCTTCCTGTTCCCTATATGTTCATACGCTAAAACCCGCCGAGTCAAGCGCGAATCGGGATAGGAGATTAGGTATGCAGACACTCGTCCAGATCGGCTCCGTGGGCCTCGACCTCATCCACCTCATCCTGTTCGTCATGGCCGCATGCCTCCTGGGCTTCCTGTTCTGGATGCGCGGCGAGGTTCGCAACCGCGCCGGCGAGGTCGAGCGCGACCTTGCCCACACGCAGGACATGCTCGAAACCGCCGAGATCGACCGCGAACGCTTGTCACAGGAATTAAAGACGCAGACCGCCGTCGCGCAGGACGCCAAGATCGCCCTCGCCAAGGCCGAAGCGCGCGCCGAGGAAGACGAGAAACGCTTTGCAGACCTCGCCCAGGGCGTGCTGCGCAAAGCAAATACCCAATTCCTTCAACTGGCTGACGAGACTTTCAAGAAACACCGCGAAGGCGCGCAAGGCGAGCTGAAGGAGCTGATGAAACCCATCGGCGAGAATTTCGACGAGTTCAAGAAACGCGTCACCGAGATCGAGAAAGTCCGCGCGGAGGACAAGTCGGCGATCAAGGAACAGGTCGAGGCCATCGGCAAGAGCCTGATGCTAAACACCGCCGAGACCGGCAAGCTCGTCAACGCGCTGACCGCGCCCAAGGGCGGCGGGCGCTGGGGCGAGATGACGCTTCGCAATGTCATGGAGCAGGCCGGGCTCTCTGGTC
>NZ_JBARZC010000674.1:0-3177 GCF_049649345.1 Henriciella sp.
GCACAGGCCCCCGCGAGCCACAGGCCCATCGTTTTGCCAAGTCTCATCACTGGTTACTCCCTATCGACGCCAGACCTCTAATCTCGTATGGCTCCCACAGTCGCGGCTTCAGACCGCAAACGCAAGAACGACATGGAACGGTATTCTAATGGCATATGAAACGCTTCTCACCGAAGTCGATGACGCGATCGCCATCATCACGCTGAACCGGCCGGACGCGCTCAACGCCTTCAACAACCAGCTGATGGATGAGCTGTCTGAAGCCCTCGACCGGTTCGACAATGACGCCTCGATTGGCTGCATCGTCATCACCGGATCAAAGAAAGCCTTTGCGGCCGGCGCAGATATCAAGGAGATGCGCGAGCAATCCTATCTCGACGCCTATTATAATGACTTCATCACCAAGAACTGGGAGCGCGCCTCGAAGATGCGCAAACCAGTCATCGCGGCAGTGTCGGGCTATGCACTCGGCGGCGGCTGCGAGCTGGCGATGATGTGCGACTTCATCCTTGCCGCAGAGAACGCCAAGTTCGGCCAGCCGGAAATCACCATCGGCGTCTCGCCGGGCGCAGGCGGCACACAGCGCCTCACCCGCTTTGCCGGCAAGTCGAAGGCGATGGAAATGTGCCTGACAGGCCGCATGATGGACGCCGAAGAGGCTGAACGCTGCGGGCTCGTCTCGCGGATCGTACCGACAGATGACCTGCTCGACGAGGCAAAATCAGTCGCGCGCAAGATCGCGTCCATGCCGCGCGCGACAGCGATGATGACGAAGGAAATGGTCAACGCGGCCTATGAGACGACGCTCAGCCAGGGCGTCATGTTCGAACGGCGCCTGTTTCATTCGCTGTTTGCCACCGAAGACCAGAAAGAAGGCATGGAAGCCTTCGTCGAGAAGCGCGAGCCGCACTTTAATAACAGGTAGCGTCGCGGCCGTTTGCAGAGACAGAAACAGCGGATATGCCGTCTTCTGACAAAATCTCACCGTCGCCTGCCATTAATGCACCCGCCACAGCCCATTCCGGTTGACGACGCCAAGGCCTTTAGGTATGTCCGCCGCTTGCGTCCGACCGGACACTCAGGAGTTATTGATGGCGAATACACGCTCAGCCAAGAAAATGGTGCGCAAGATTGCACGTCGCACCGAAGTGAACACCGCGCGCCGCTCGCGCATGCGCACCTATATCCGTAAGGTTGAAGAGGCGATCGAGTCTGGCGACCAGAAGGCCGCCGCCGAAGCGCTTAAATCGGCCCAGCCGGAAATCATGCGCGCCGCCAGCAAGGGCGTTCTTCACAAGAACACCTCGGCCCGCAAGATCTCGCGCCTCAGCGCGCGCGTCAAAGCGATGGGCTAACGCTTTCTTTCAAAGCGTTACAAACCTGCATTTCTGCAAGACCCGCCTGGCTAGCCATGCGGGTCTTTTTCGTTTAAAGTGGGCTTTCATTTCAAAGCGTGTTTTGAGCGCCAAACCCATGGGAAAAATGCACTTATTCACAGCTTGTCGGCCCAAAAAATTTGACAGAACATTAGAGGAACAAGTATTGTGAAATTTGCGAAACAGACCCACTGATTTTTTTTGTACATAGTTAACACGTAGATTCAAATACGATTTTTTGCTGTCGCATTTCTTTCAAGATACCAATGCCGCGAATTAAAAAAAAAGGCAGCTAGACTCTCTTTCCCGCCTTTGTTTTAGTATCTCCATCGACGGAAATTAGTCCCTGTACCGAGTGTTTTAGATGTCGGACCTCAAAGGTCCGGACAGGGTTCGTGTGTTCAGTCGTTCAAGGAGAGTGGAACAGAAAACACAAGAAAGGGGAAGTTCCGATGGGGCGCCATGAAGAATCTGGCAAATGGGGTAGAGTATCAACATCCGCCGGCAAGAAAGATTTCGATCAGAACCAGGGTTTGGAAATCTGGAATGCCTTCCTGGCAGACGCCAGGCAAATTGCCTCAACCGACGATTACGACAAATGGATTCAGAACCTCCGTTTCGTCGCCGAAGTCGATAAATCGGTTTTGATCGCCGCGCGGGATCGTCTCACCTATGACCGCATCAGTGCCAATCACCGGCCGATGCTGAAACGGGTCTGGCGCAAGGTCGACCCGAAAGGCCGTGCCCTCGAGATTGCGTGCTGGAAGGATATTCCTGTCGCAACGCGAGAGCTTGCGGGCAATCCTTGGGAGGTTGAGCAGTCTGTTTCAGCTGAAGCAGGCGTAACAGCCGAGACCCTCGAGGCACCGGCTGCGACCTCCCCGCAGACGGGCAACATGATGACGTTCGACACGCTGATCGTCGGCGACACGAATAAACGTGCCGTCCGGCTCGCTGAACAGCTCGTTGAAGGCACCATGCTGCGCGCAGAAGTCTCGCTCATCTATGGCCGTCAGGGCACGGGCAAGACCCATATTCTGCGCGCCATTGAAAGCGCCATTGCCGCCAGCGGTGATGACCGGCGCGTGACCTATATGACGGCTGAGGAGTTCATGACCGCCTATATCGACGGAGCGCGCGAGGGTGATACGCGCGATCTGAAAGCGCAGGTCCGCGACAATGACCTCCTGCTGATCGATGACCTGCAATGGATTGCCGGCAAGAAGAAAACCGACGAGTCCTTCTTCGCGAATATCCGCTCGGTCACCAAATCAGGTGGGCGCGTGCTGCTGACGGCTGATGAGGCGCCTGGCGATCTCAAGGGCTTCTCCCAGCGTATGCGCGGTGAGCTGCTTGGTGCCGCGACGGCCGAAGTCGGTCTGCCGGACCAGGAGATGCGCCGCGAGATCGTTCGCCTGCATGCTGGCATGATCCAGCGTGACCAGGAGAGCTTCGATCTCACCGATGAGATGATCGAGAAGATCGTCTCGACAGTGCGCGGCCCCGGCCGTGAGCTGTGCGGCGTGCTCTACAGCCTGCAGACCGAGACCGGTTATGGCGAGGTCGAGCCGAGCATGGACATGCTGTCAACGGTTCTGCGCCGCCAGCAGGGCGAGTATCAGGTCCCGACGCTCGACAATGTGAAACGGGCTACAATGCGCGTGTTCAATCTTTCCAAGACGGAGATTGAGAGCGCTAACAAGTCCCGCAACATCTGTCATCCGCGCCAGATCGCCATGTATCTGTGCCGGGAAATGACGGACAAGTCCCTGCCGCAGATCGCACGTGCCTTCTCCAAGAA
>NZ_JBARZC010000675.1:0-2435 GCF_049649345.1 Henriciella sp.
CGGCCTCGATACGGCGGCCGTCCCGTCCTTCATCAACCGCGAGATTCCGATGCAGTTTCCGGTTCAGGGTCATCTTGATCCACTGCTTCTCATGGCAGGCGGCCAAGCGCTTGAAAGACGGGTCGAGGAATTGCTCGAATCCTATCAGGACCGTCCGCACATCTTCAATCTAGGCCACGGGGTTTTGCCGCAGACCCCTATCCCTCATGTAGAAAAAGTGGTCGAGACGGTCAGAAACTGGAAACCCTAGGATAATCCGTACACGGATTAAGGAGTTCGCATGTATCTCTGGATCAAGGCGTTTCACCTGATTTTTGTCATCGCCTTCATGGCGGGCATGCTGATTTTCCCGCGCTACAAGCTGCATCAGCTGGCGTCTTCGCCGGGCAGCGAGCTGTTCGAGACGATGAAATCGGCCTCGAAGAAATTGCGAATGGTCATTCTCAATCCATCTGTCATTCTGCTTTGGGTCTTCGGCATCGCCATGGTTGTGATGAACCCATCGCTGCTCGAACAAGGCTGGTTTCACGTGAAACTTCTCCTCGTTCTTGTCCTGACAGGCCTTTACGGTTTCTTCGTCGCACTCGGCCGCAAGGTCGACGATGGAACGGAAATTTCGTCGCGCCAGCTCAAGCTGATGAACGAACTTCCATTTGTTCTTCTCATCGTCATTGTCATCATGGTGATCGTCCGTCCTTTCTGATATGGTAAGGCAGACTTGACGATGAGGGCAGTTGCGATCATAAGCTGCCGCAAGTGAGCCACCCGTCCTGGGCTGGCACAATTTCCCTCAATACGCGTTCCGCTATTACAGCCGATCCCTATTCCAATTGAGTTTCCATGTCTGACATTGTGACCGAAGCCGACACTGATTCCCCGAGCCACGTTTACCTGCGTGACCTCAAAGCGATGAGCCCGACCGAACTCCTGGCCTATGCCGAGAGTTTGGAAGTCGAGAATGCATCCTCTTTGCGCACCCAGGACATCCTGTTTGCCGTTCTCAGAGAGTTGGCCGAGCGCGATATCGTGATTATCGGGCGCGGCGTCCTTGAAGTGCTGACCGATGGCTTCGGCTTCATGCGCTCGCCGGAATCAAACTATCTGCCCGGCCCGGACGATATCTACGTCAATCCGAAACTGCTGAAGCAGGCTGGCCTGAAAACTGGCGATACGGTCGAGGGCCCGATCAAGGAGCCTGGCGACGGCGAGCGCTATTTCGCTCTGGTCAGCGTCAATTCGATCAATTTCGAAGAGCCTGAAAAAGCGCGCCAGAAAGTCCACTTCGACAATCTTGTCCCGCTTTATCCCGAAGAACGCCTCCACATGGAGAGCCAGGATCCGACCAAGAAGGATCGCTCGGGCCGGGTCATCGATATCGTTGCGCCGATCGGCAAGGGCCAGCGGGCCCTGATCGTGGCCCCGCCGCGTACCGGTAAGACGGTTCTGTTGCAGAATATTGCTGCCTCGATCGAGGAAAACCATCCCGACAGCTATCTGATCGTCCTCCTGATCGACGAACGTCCAGAAGAAGTCACCGACATGAAGCGCTCTGTGAAGGGCGAAGTCATCTCTTCGACCTTTGATGAGCCCGCGACCCGCCACGTAGCTGTGGCCGAAATGGTGATCGAAAAAGCCAAGCGTCTCGCCGAGCATGGCCGCGATGTCGTCATCCTGCTTGACTCGATCACCCGCCTTGGCCGCGCCTACAACACGACTGTGCCGAGCTCCGGCAAAGTGCTGACCGGCGGTGTCGACGCCAATGCGCTGCAACGCCCGAAGCGCTTCTTCGGCGCTGCGCGGAATATCGAACATGGCGGATCGCTGACGATCATCGCGACCGCACTGATCGATACCGGCTCGCGCATGGACGAGGTCATCTTTGAAGAGTTCAAGGGCACGGGTAACTCCGAAATCGTCCTCGACCGCAAGATTGCTGACAAGCGGACCTTCCCGGCCATCGACATCATGAAGTCCGGCACGCGGAAAGAAGAGCTCATCACACCGAAAGAGCAGCTGCAGAAGATCTACATCCTGCGCCGCATCCTCAATCCGATGGGGACTTCTGATGCGGTCGACTTCCTCCTCGACAAGCTTCGTCAGACGAAAACGAATGACGAATTCTTCGAGGCGATGAAGAACTAGGCCATGTCTGACGCGCGCGAGACGATCTGCGCGCTCGCCTCCGGGCCGCCGCCATCTGCAATCGCGATTGTGCGGATCAGTGGGCCAGGGGTCCGCGAGATCTGCGCAAGCATTTTCGAAGCGGGATTGCCGGCGCCGCGCCGCGTGGTGTTTGGCAAATTCCTCGATGTTTCCCGTGAAACAATCGATGAGGGGCTCGGCGTTTTCATGCCTGGGCCCAATTCCTATACGGGCGAAGACACAGCCGAACTCTATCTGCACGGTGGCGCGGCTGTTATCGATCATGCCCTCGA
>NZ_JBARZC010000676.1:0-4416 GCF_049649345.1 Henriciella sp.
GGCATGGACCCGCTCGAGTTTCGGCTGCTGAACTATGCTGACACTGAACCGGCCTCCGGCAAGCCATACTCTGCGAAAGCGCTTCGCGAATGTTATTCCGAAGGCGCGGCCAGATTTGGCTGGAAGGACCGGCCGCTAAAACCCGGCCAGATGCGCGACGAAGACGGGCTCCTCACTGGCTGGGGCATGGGCACGGCCATCTTCCATGCGCCCTTCTTCCCGGCAAAAGCCAGCGCCATCATCCGTGATGATGGCACAGCCGCCGCCTACACCTCCGGCGCAGATATGGGCCAGGGCGCGTGGACGGCGCTGTCGCAAATGGCCGCCGACGGTCTCGGCCTGCCGGCCGATCAGATAGAGTTCGACATTGGCCATTCCGGTCTGCCCGATGGCAGCGTCGCAGGCGGCTCGGCGCATACCGCCTCTGCCGGCGGCGCGCTCTTTGCGGCGGGCAGCGATGCTGTCCGCCAGCTCGCAGACCTTGCCATGAAGGCCCCTGACTCCCCGCTTTATGGCGCCGGAAATGAAGGCGTTCGCGCCACGAATGGCCGCCTGCACCGCATTGATGATGAAGCCCAGGGCGAGACCTATGCCGACATTCTCAAACGCGCCGGCGTCTCGAAGATCGAGGGCAAGGGCCGCAGCCACCGCGACAAGTCAGCCGCCGAGACCTATGCGATGTATTCACATGGCGCGGTGTTCACTGAAGTGAAAATCGATCCGGACCTTTACCAGATCCGCGTGACCCGCATGGTCGGTGCGTTTGCAGCCGGCCGGATCATCAATCCGCGCCTTGCCAAGAGCCAGCTCAATGGCGGCATGATCTGGGGGCTGAGCTTCGCCCTGCATGAGGAAGGCCTCCACGACACGCGCACCGGCCGGCCCATGAACAATGATTTCGCCGGCTATCACGTGCCGGTTCTGGCGGACGTGCCGTCCGTCGAATCCATCCTCGTCCACGAAGAAGACCCGCACGCCAATGCGCTCGGCGTTAAAGGCGTTGGCGAGATCGGGATCACCGGCACGGTCGGCGCGATTGCCAATGCCGTCTGGCATGCCACGGGCGTGCGCCCGAAACGCTACCCGATCCACATCCGCGACATCCTCGAAGCGCTCGCCTAGGCGACCGATTTTGCCGCGGCGCGCGCGACATCGGCCCGGTAAGTGCGGCCTGCAAGGGCGAGGCAGATTATGCTTGCTGCGTTGAAGCCGAGGATGACTTTCAGGGCCGAGGCCAGCGGCGCGGGATTGCCTGCTGCCAGGAACATGTCGCTGATCCGGCCTGCGATCCATGGGCCGCCGCCAATGCCGATCAGGGTCAGGCTGAAAAGGGTGAAAGCGGCAGCGACAGAGCGCATGCGCACCTTCACCAGCTCCTGCGTCGCGGTATAGGCAATCGAGGCATAGATCAGGCCGACAAAGCTCGGCACAATGTTCCAGAGATAGGCCATCTCGACACTGCGTGCGCTCAGCATCATCCAGGCGAAAGGCAGCGCGGCGGCGCTACAGGCGGCAACCATCCAAGGGCGCCAGCGCAAATCCTTTGCCGAGAGCCGGTCGCACAGCGCGCCGAGCACCATCGCCCCAAGTCCGCCCACACCGCCGATCAGGAGGCCAAGCGGCAGGGACACATCCGCAACCGTCACATCGAAGGTCCGTTGCAGATAGCTGGATGTGAACGCCACGAACGCATTCGCCGAGATGCAGATCATCAGGCATCCGAGCAGGATCAGCATATAGCTCTGCTGGCTCAGCATGAATTTCAGCGTCTCGCCAAAGCCGGGCGCGTCTTCGCTGGAGTTGAAATCATCAGAGAAACCGCGCACCGGCTCTTTCACCGTGAAGCGCACAAGCAGGGCCAGCAAGAGACCCGGGATACCGGCGGCAAAAAAGGCCGCGCGCCAGCCGAACTGGGCATAGACAAACGCGCCGAGGATGTAGCCGATCATGATGCCGAAGCCGATGCCGGTCGTGTAGACACCGAGCGCGAAGGCGCGCTGCTGCGGGGGATAGAGGTCGGCGATCATGCTGGTCGCAGGCGGCGTGCCACCGGACTCGCCAATCCCGACACCCATACGCGCCAGGAAGAGATGCACGAAATTCTGCGCCAGACCCGTCAGCGCCGTCATGCCGGACCAGATGGTCAGCGCCAGCGTGATGATATTGCGACGGTTGCCCCGGTCCGCCCACATCGCGACAGGGATGCCGAGCGTTGCATAAAGCGCAGCAAAGGCGAGGCCCGTCAGAATACCGATCTGCTCATCCGACAGGCCGAATTCGGCCTTGATCGGCTCGATCACCGTGATCAGGATCTGCCTGTCGACATGGTTGAACGTGTAGACCAGCGTCAGCACGATCAGCACCCATGTCCGCCCCTGCGCGAGCCCGCGTTTCTCCTGTCTGACGGCGCTCATGACGAAGTCTCCAGGCGTTTGAGGAAGTCGGAAATTGCGGTCACGGCAGCAGGCTCGTCGAGCATCGGCGCATGCCCCCGGCCGGCAATGCCGACGAATTTTGCATCAGGATGGCGCTTCATCATGAGGTCAGCGGTCTTTTGCGAGAACACATCGGAGGTCTCGCCGCGAATGATGAGAAGCGGAAAGGCCTTAAGCGAATTGAACAGCCGCCACATGGCGATCCGCGTCATCAGGCTCGGTTTGACTTCGCCAAGGGTCGCCGTGATCGCCGGATCATAGTCGAGGCATATCTCGCCTGTATCGCTGACGCGGCAGGTGCGCTTTGCGAAGGCGAGCCAATGGTCCTTGCCGTAATCGGGAAAGGCGAGCCGCTGGCTGTTGGCGGTGGCCTCCGCCGCCGCCTCCCAGCTCGCCATGGGCGCGCCCTTGCCGGCATAGCCAGCGATCCGCTTGAGCCCTGCCGCTTCGACCGTCGGGCCGACATCATTAAGCACGATCCCACTGATCCGTTCGGGCGCGATCTTGGCCATCACCATGGACATCAGCCCGCCCATCGACGTGCCGATCAGGGCAGCCTTTTCAAGCTTCAGATGATCAAGAAGCTGCACCATGTCGCCCGCATAGACGGCCGGGGTGTACTGCGCGGAATCCGTTGAATAGGCCGAATGGCCCCGCCCGCGCACATCGACCGCGATGAAGCGATAGCGCCCGCCGAGCGCCGCAATCATCGGCTCGAAATCCTTGTGATTGCGCGTCAGCCCATGCATGCAAAGCACGCTCAGCGGCGCATCCTCCGGGCCATAGGCGCGGGCATAAAGCTCAAGCCCGTCGGCGGATCTGTATTGAATGTCTGTCATGGCAAGCTCGCACGTCTTGCGGCGAAAAGAGTGGACGGCGCCGATTGAGCGCCGTCCTTGCAAGTACCGCCGGGGAGGAACAGCGGATCTAGAATTTGTAGTCGATACCCGCTGTCACCGTGCGCGGATCGCCATAGAAGGCTGTCAGCGTACCTTCAAGGCCGAGCGTCGGTGTGAAGGTACCGTCGGCATTGACCGTGACGAAGTTGTAGCCGGCCACGATATATTCCTCGTCGGTGAGGTTCTTGCCGGTCAGGCTGAAGCCCCAGCGGCCATCTGCCGTCTCCCAGCGCACGCTCGCATCCCAGAGGGCGAACGCTTCCTGGTCGAGGAACGGGTTGGCCACTTCGAACTGGCTTGAATCGCCGCGATAGGAAACCTGCGTATTGAGCAAGAGGTTGCCGCCCTGGAAGGGTGTGTCATAGGAGGCCCGGCCGTTTGCCGTCCAGTCCGGCGTATTCTGGATGACGCGCTGGTCGGAGACGTCATTGCCGAACGCATCGATGAACTCGTCATACTGCGCATCGAGATAACCGACAGACCAGCCAAGGTTGAGAAGGTCGCCGGCATTGGCGAAGTCTTCTGCGACGGTTGCCGTGCCTTCGAACTCGACGCCCCAGATGGTCGCGGCGCCAGCATTGGTGGTGACACCCGAGAAGCTGTCATTGACGCCGTCTCCATCGGTATCGACACCGATCGAGCCTGGCACCTGAACATCCTTATAGTCGGAATAGAAGCCCGCGAGGCTGTAATTGACGCGTCCGCCGAGCTGGCTCGCCTTGTAGCCGACTTCGTAGGAATCCACCTCTTCCGGGTCGAACTGCATGAACTGGTAGATTTCCTGTTCGGACACGGTCCCGTCCTGGTCGAGGTCAGGCGCCGCCGTGGTCTGGCCACGCGGGTCGAACGAGCCGCCCTTGAAGCCCTGCGAATAGGTTGCGTAGAGGTTGGAGTCCGGCGTCGGCTTGTAGCTGACGGACACGCGCGGGCTGAAATCATCGAAATCGGCCTCGCCATTGAAGTCGGACGTCGTCGCGATCAGCGTCGGATTGCCGCCGAAGAATTCGGAGAAGCCGCCGATATAAGTCCGGCGCAGCACCTGGGACGTTCTGGTGTCTTCGGTATAACGCGCGCCGAGGGAG
>NZ_JBARZC010000677.1:0-1668 GCF_049649345.1 Henriciella sp.
TCAAATCGATGTAGGCATCGATCTGGTCGTCATCGAAAACATTGCCCTTCTTGAGGAAGTCGCGGTCACCATCGAGGCTTTCCAGCGCTTCACGCAGCGATCCGCAGACCTGCGGGATCGAAGCGGCCTCTTCTGCCGGTAGGTCGTAAAGATCCTTGTCCATGGCGTCGCCTGGATGGATCTTGTTCTCGATACCGTCGAGCCCGGCCATCAGAAGCGCTGCAAAGCAAAGGTAAGGGTTTGCGGTCGGGTCCGGGAAACGGGTCTCGATCCGCTTCGCCTTCGGGCTGGATCCGAACGGGATACGGATGGAGGCTGAGCGGTTGCGGGCCGAATAGGCCAGCATGACAGGCGCTTCGAAGCCCGGCACAAGACGCTTGTAGGAGTTGGTCGACGCATTGGTGATCGCGTTCAGCGCCTTGGCGTGCTTGATGACACCACCAATGTAGAACAGGCACATTTCCGAAAGCCCGCCATACATGTCGCCGGCGAACATCGGCGAGCTGCCGTTCCAGATCGACTGGTGGACGTGCATGCCTGAACCGTTGTCGTTGAAATACGGTTTCGGCATGAAGGTTGCCGTCTTGCCATACTGGGCCGCCACATTGTGGATAACGTACTTATAGTACTGCAGATTATCCGCCATCTTGGTGAGCGTACCGAATTTCAGTCCGAGTTCGTGCTGGGCGGGGGCCACTTCGTGGTGGTGCTTTTCCGGCTCGAGGCCGATCTCGCCCATGATGGCCAGCATTTCAGACCGCATGTCCTGCTCGGAATCAACCGGCGGGACCGGGAAATAGCCGCCCTTGGGCCCGGGCCGATGGCCCATATTGCCCGTCTCGTATTCCTTGTCCGTATTTGCCGGAAGTTCCGTGGAATCGAAGGAGTAACCGGTCTTGTGCGGCTGCGTTGACCAGCGCACATCGTCAAAGACGAAGAATTCGGCCTCAGGGCCAAAATAGGCGGTCGTACCAACGCCGGTCTGCTTCAGATAGGCCTCGGCCTTCTTCGCGGTCGTGCGAGGGTCGCGCCCATAGGCCTGGCCGGTGACCGGATCGAGAATGTCACATATGACGGCAAGCGTTGTCTGCTGAAAGAATGGGTCGATGAGCGCTGCATTCGTATCCGGCATGAGCAGCATGTCGGACTCGTTGATCGCTTTCCAGCCGGCAACAGACGATCCATCGAACATCTGGCCTTCTTCGAAAAAGTCGTCGTCGATCATGCCCTTGTCGAAGGTCACGTGCTGAAGTTTGCCGCGCGGATCGGTAAAACGAAGGTCAACGAACTCGACGTCCTTTTCCTTCATCAGCTTCATTAGATTATCGGCCATATAGCCCTCCTATTTGATTCATTCTTCGCCAGCTTCACCCTGTGAGACCGGCCCCTGACCAGTCTTTAAAGTGCGCCTTCGCCCGTTTCTCCGGTTCTGATCCGGACGGCCTCAGACACTTCTGACACAAAGATTTTTCCGTCGCCAATCTTTCCGGTATGCGCCGCTTTTGAAATCGCTTCGATGGCGCTGGTCACGCTGCCGTCGGCGATCACGAGCTCGACCTTGAGCTTCGGCAGGAAGTCCACGACATATTCGGCGCCGCGATAAAGCTCTGTGTGCCCTCTTTGACGGCCAAACCCCTTCGCTTCCGTGACGGTCATGCCCTGCATGCC